>CAYPDL010000048.1:0-28716 GCA_964409475.1 uncultured Desulfobacteraceae bacterium
GTATCATGCCAAATTTATTGAAATGATAGCCTAATGAAGGGTGCGAAACTTGAGGGAGTTACAAAAAGCCAGAGGGAGATCCTATAATTTGTAGAGCAGGACGACACTGAAGAAAGAAGGAGATTGGGATAATGGATAACGGTCACACTCGATTCAACCAGAACGTAAGCTGGAAGAGAGGGGTATGGCGAGGACGGACCACGAAATTCTTGAAAGGCGGCATGTCAGTCGTGTCAGCCGGTCTTCTGTTCTTCATGTTTGCGAGCATTGCCGGCGCAGACGAACTTATCATGAAAAACGGCGATCGTCTGCAGGGGACGGTGGTTTCCATGTCGTTAGGGAAGCTGATCTTTAAAACCTCCTATGCAGGAGAGATCACCATCAAATGGGATGAGGTGGCAACACTCACGACCGAGAAGCCTTTCGAGGCATATCTAAGGGACGAGGAGACCCTGATCGGGAAGATTAAGGCCGGAGAGGACGGCTCACTGATCCTCCAGCCGGCCGACGGCAGCCCTCCGGTGACCGTCTTTGTGGCCCAGATCAAGACCCTGGAACAGCCCAAGCAGCCTGCAAAGTGGGAGTTCAGCGGCAACGTCTCGGCCGGGGCCAGCAAGGAAACCGGCAATACCAACACCGAAAAGTACAATCTGATCGGGAACCTGACGGTTTCCAAACTGCCTCATGTCATCAAACTTTATGGGGAATTCCGCAAGGAATGGAGCAGCGACAAACTCAGCAAGGACAACGCCCTGGGTTCAGCCACCTATGAGCACTTCCTCGACAAAAAGTGGTTTGTGTTCGGCAACGCCACGGCACAGACCGACAAATTCAAGGACTTGGATCTTTTGGGCAGTGTTGCGGCCGGCCCCGGCTACCAGTTCTGGAGGTCGCGGGACAAGAATCTCTCAGCCAAGATCGGACCGGCCTACGGCTATGAGAAGTACACCAAGAACATGAAATTCTTGGACAACAAGAATCAGCGGGACTATTTTGCAGGCTACTGGGCCCTCGACTTTGACATGTGGTTCTTTGACAGGTTCTTTCAGGTATATCATCATGATGATATGGTATACGATTTTCAGGACAGCGACAACTGGGTGGTCCGCACCCGTACCGGGATCCGCATACCCATGGTCCTGAAGCTTTTCGCCTCTTTTCAATTCAACTACGAATACGACAACCAGCCGGCGGACGGAAAAAAGAATTACGACCAGTCCTGGAACTTCGGCCTGGGATGGGCCTTTTAGGGTCTTACCCGATAGTAGCAGATCGTGGGCTTGAGCGCCTCTAAGGAGCGCCTGGCTGCAGCCTCTTTCCAGTCTGCGGCCGCTGCGTCCTCCCGGGCGAATCGAATCCATGCCTGGCGGGAATAAAAGGTCCTGAACCGGCCTGCCATTACTGCATCGATTCCCAGCTTCTCAGCCAGGGCCTCGAACCCTTCGGCGTCGGCCTCTCTCACAAAGACAAAACCGTCAAGATTCCTCAGCCTGTTTAAATCCTTCTCGACAAATGACTGGATACTCATTGCGCTCCGTTTCAAACGAATGGAGAGCATGGAGGGCTGTGAGCTGTTGTAGGCGGCGACCGGCTTTGAACCGACGATCTTATCGAGGTCTTCGGGCATCGCGTTGACCCCCAGAGACGGGTAGAGACCGCCCATGATAAGACAGAATAGCACGGCTACAGAGCCTGCCACCATGTGAACATCTCTTTTTGTAAAGGTGAGCCACAGCATCAGGACCACCGCCGTCAAGGCGAGTATCGCCGTGGGAACGCCATGTCCGAACCATATGAAAAAAAAGCAAAAAGAGACCGAAATCAATGCCATTAACGACATGGATATGCCAAGTAGACTGGTTTTCCAGGGGCCTTTCACCTGTTCGAGCCAATGGGCGCAGAGTACGGCTGCCGCGGGAATCAGCGGGGTCATGTACCGGGCAAAGGACCTGATGAAGAAAAAGGGGATGACGCACCCGAAAAACCAGGTCGAAAGCCAGAGATCTTTTCGGCCCGAATCGTTTTTTGCCAGGTAGATGGACCGGATCAATGCGGCAAGCAATATCAATGACCAGGGGAAAACAAGGCCAAACGCCCCCCCGAGGGTGGAAAAGGGAGACCTCACATGCACGGTCCCAATCCCCCTTGCAGCGACCTCGCTGTCAACGATCTTGAGGAAATCAGGCCACAGCCAGGTCATGATTATGGGCCAGGGGAGAGAGACCGCCAGGAGCAGAAAGAATGCCGATAGGACCTGGCGCCAGTTTGAAGCAAGGAATTGCCACTTCCTGAAAACAAACAGGGCGCCGGCAGCGGCCACGGCAAAAAGGATCATTCCGACCGGGCCCTTTACCAGGAAAGAGAGCCCTAACGAGAAAGCAGCCCACAGGATCCAGCCGGAGCGGCCCGATTTGCCCCATCGGATGACAAAAAAAACGCCCAGGGCCGTGAAAAAGGCCATGGGAAGGTCCAGCATGGCCCTGCGGCCTTCAATGGCGACCGAAATAGTGGCCAGGGTGATCAGGCCTGCCAGGATGCCGCTCTTCTTGAACAGCTCCCGATACAGAAGGGTGGAACAGGCGGCCAGTCCGGCCCCTGCGAGCACCCCCCAGATACGCGCCGCAAACAGGTTGATGCCAAGGACCTTGTAGCTCAGCAGCATGGCCCAGTAGAGCAAGGGCGGCTTCTTGAGCCGGGGTTCTCCGTTCACCCACGGGGTGAACCAGTCGCCGCGCTCCAGGGTCTCCATGGGCGTCCGAAAAGAGAGCCAGTATTCGTCCTGGCCGGTGATGCTGGTTTCACACCAGATACGGGGCACTAACAGAAAAACCCCTATAACAAAAATGATGAATGCGTCATGGCGCTGAAGAATCCCTGCCATCGAAGACAATTTCATATCCTTTATTGCGATAGGTCAGTTCCCCCTAAGTCCTTATTATCGTTTTATTGCCCGTTCGTATTATAGGGGAAACCATCTGAAAATCAAGCCGTTTCAACCTGGCGCGCCGATGGTTTTGATTGACCTGGCATCGGCAAACCGGTATAAAAGATCAACCCGACAACCCCTGTTGATTACATATCTCTTTATGACTGCGGATAGACCAACGATAAGCGTGGCAATTATAGTGAAGAACGAGGCGGATCGGATCGCTCGCTTGCTGAATAGCGTGGGGTTTGCGGACGAGATAGTCGTCGTTGATTCAGGGAGTAGTGATGATACGGTGGCTGTCTGCGAAAACCGGGGCGCCAGGGTCATCTATCACCAATGGGCCGGATATGTCGCCCAGAAGCAATTTGCAATGCAGCAGGCGACATCGGAGTGGATTCTGAGCCTCGATGCCGATGAGGAGATATCAGATGCCCTTGCTGAAGAAATTCAATACAGCCTGAATGCCGCGGCCCTTGACGTATGCGGCTTTTCAATGCCGAGATTGTCCAGATACCTGGGGAGATGGATCAGACACGGCGGGTGGTATCCGGACCGCAAGGTACGCCTTGTCCGGAGGGGAAAGGCTGCGTGGGGCGGCATTGATCCGCATGATAAGCTCGAAGTCGATGGGAAGGTGGTCGCCCTGTCACAACCGATTTTTCATTATGTCTATCGCTCTATCAGCGATCAGGTGGCTACAATAAACAGTTTTTCCGATATCTATGCCGAACAGCACGGTCCCGCAGGCAACCTCTTTATCCTGGCAGGCGCTGCGCATCTTATCGCCAAGTTTCTGGAGTGCTATCTGTGGAAAATCGGTTTTCTCGACGGCATCCCGGGTTTTATTATTGCCGTCAATTCTGCATGGTACGTATTTCTCAAACACGCAAAAGCTTGGGAATCAAGAGCCTCATCTCCGGACAACAGCAAACCGTAGACAACGCTATTATAGCCTTCGTAACTCTTTAGCCTCCTGATAGAAGGCGGGCAACATGAGCGGCCTTTTTCGTATGCCTAACGTGTTACTAGCCTTCAAGTTTTTGGGGTTCCGGCTTTGCATCATCTTGTTTTCAAAGAGTTATTCAATCAACAGCCACAAATCGACAATCATAAATCCTATTGATAGGTGAAGGGTTAATGGCCTCGGCCTGTGCACACCCCTATGGGACCACCTTGTAGAGAATCAGCCTTCCGGTGTCGGGATGATGCCAGGAGCCCATTTCTTTGAGATGATCAGGACTGTTTCTGTCTAAAAAATTAAATCCACATTCCGGCCAGGCCTTTTCTTCCCAAAGGAAGTAACTGACGCCGCCCTTTCTCAGATAACGGACAAATGCATCATGGTCTTCGAATACCGCCTCCTCAAACGGTGTCGGCTCCATGCCGAAATCGACCTTTGGACACGGCGCCCCCTCATAGCCCAGGTTGGCATAAAAAGAGGTCCAGTTGGGCGTTCGGAGAGATTTCAAGATCCGGACCTCCCTATCGCTTCCTTCACTCTCGGCAATAAACTCCCCCATCCGCTTGTAGACAATCTTGTCCGCCTCTCTCGATTTCAGGTCCTTGGGCAATGCGCAGATCAGGATCAGGAGACACACGATGAAAAGGGCCATCCAGTTTTTCATGCGGCATCTGTTTTTTAACATAAGGACGGTCTCCCGGAGACCGAATCCGATCACCATGCATGCAGGAAGCATAAAGATCGCCCAGAACCGATCGAACATCATCCATGTCTGAATGACATGCAGATAGAAAAGGATGAAGGCCGAAAGAGACAAGAGAGAGAGATAGAGGATCCGCCGATCCTCCCTTAACCGATGCCACACGCCTCCCAGGCCAAGGACAAAGAAGATAAAAAAAACATAAAAGTACGCCTTGATCATATACTTAATAAGGGTCCCGAGGGCCACCAGCCAGACCATGTTCCGGGCCTTGTGCAGGAAATGCGGCATGAGGCCCTCAATGGGCTGTCTCATAAATTCCGCCAGGTCTGTCCTGAGGGTTTCATAGGCAATGATCGGGGCTGACAGCTTATCGACCATATCATGCACACGCAAGGTGTGGATGAGCGGTTTGTCGAAAAATATGACAGCGCAGAGAATAAGGATTAGGGCGCCCATCAGAGGCAGGGCGAAAAATGCTATTTTCCTGATCCGCCTTTCCTGTGGAACTGCCAGCAGATAGACGCAACTGAGCAGGATGAACAGGAAAGACTCGATCCTCGCCCATGAGGCCATCAGAAAAGAAAGACACGAAAAGAGAAGGAGAAGCCGGTAATTCTTCTCGTATGATGTGATAAAGAAATAGAGCCCGAGCGTCAGGAAAAACCAGCATACAGGATCCCTGATAACCTCTGCGCTCCCTGCAACAAAAACGGGGAGCAGGGCGAACACAAGCAGGGTCAATGAGCTGATATCTCTGTCAAAAAACCGCCTGCACAGAAGATGGAGGGGCATCAGGGTCATGGCCCCGAAAAAGAGCGAGACGAACCGGGCCGCAACCATCCACTCATGAAACAGGGCATATGCCCCTGCAACAAAGAACGGATAGCCTGACACGAAGGTGAGGTGGCATGAGGTCAGGCTGTGCCATTCCCCGAAATAAATGGCCCTCGCCTGGTGGATGTAATAGACCCCGTCGGGATTGATGATATAGGTATGCTGACAGGCAAATAGACGTATGACAACCCCCAGAATGAATATGAGGACAAACCCTCCTGTCCCTACGCGCCCGGGGGCATCGGGATTGCCGTTCGGAAACGTGGCGCTGAAAAACGATGGGGGCACGATCGAACCTTATTGAGGCAGTTTTTGACAACGGAAACCGTTTGTCTTCAGTGTTAATTCATACTCTGTTGGAGCGTGGCCACGCCTCGCCGCCACGCGACCTCCACGCGGCAGAGAGTATATGGAAACTCGGGCAGCGTGTCAATGGCACAGGCATTGACCCCATATTTCAAATCCCTTCAGCCCTTCTTGACCTCGCCTTCAGAAACGGATAAAGTGCCCGTGAACAGAAAGATGGACCCTCTCACCGCCCCTGGATCGTCCTCAGGGACACTGAAAGGCGGCAGTGTATCTGCTGCTGTTCGGTTTTAACGAAGCCGGGGTGCCCGAATGTCCGACATCTCAACGATTATTGTCAACTACAATACTGCCGGGTTGCTGGCCGCATGTCTGAACTCGGTGGCGGCCCGGACCGAGATGAGGAAGGAGGTCATCGTCGTAGACAACGCGTCCCAGGATGAGAGTGCGGCGATGGTAACCCACGGCTTTCCCTGGGTAAAACTAATATCGAATGAGCAAAATGCAGGCTTTGCCCGGGCCAACAATCAGGCACTGAAGGTCTCGAGCGGAGAATATGTCTATTTTCTGAATCCGGATACCGTGGTGCAGCCGGGGCTCTTTGAGTCGATGGGGCGCTTCATGGCATCCCACACGGATGTGGGCCTTGCAGGCACACGTATCCTGAATCCCGATGGGTCCGTACAATCATCCGTTGAAAGGCGATACCCCGGTCAGAGGCGCGCACAAAAGGACCTGCGGGGTCTTGCCGGCGACATCGCATGGGTCCTGGGTGCCTCCATGATAGCCAGGCGCGCCATCGTCGAGGCTCTGGGGGGATTTGACGAAGGCTTTTTCCTGTACGGCGAGGAACAGGATCTGTGCCTGAGGATCCGCAAGAAAGGCTGGAAGATTGGCTTCATCGCGGATGCTGCGGTTGTCCACTGGGGCGGGCAGAGCGAGCGCAACACGCCGAGCATGGATCTCTGGAAAAAGAAGTTCGCAGCCGAATTGCTGTTTTACAGGAAGCACTACTCAAGAGGATCGATCCTGCGGATCCACCGGGCCAACGTGATGCAGGCACTGTGGCGGATCTTTTCATTGAAACTGACCCTTCCCCTCTGTGTGGATAAGAAACCCTGTCTGGAAAAACTGAACCGATACAGGCTGGCGTTGAAGACCTTTCACTTCTGGAGAGCTTCGTGATGCCGCAGAAACGACTGCCTCACATGAAAATTGCGGTGGTCATTCCCAAATACGGCCTCGTGGGAGGGGCCGAGGGCTTTGCATTCGAGCTGACGGAGCGGCTGGCCATGCGGGGGCGGTTCGAGGTTCATCTCTTCGCCAACCAGTTTCGCCGGGGAAAGGCGCCTGTCACGTTCCATAAGGTCCCGATGCTCCCTTTCCCGCGGTTTATGCGGCAGATCAGCTTCGCCCATTTGGCCAACCGCCGGATCCGGCGGAGCGGGTTTGATCTGATCCACAGTCACGACCGGATATTTCGAATGCATCTCCTGACCATGCACGGCATTCCCCATGAGAGATGGATTCGGGAGGTGAGAAACAAACGGCTGGCCCTCTTTGACAGGGCCATGGCATGGGTGGAGCGCAGGGGATTGACCAGCCCGCACATGCGGATGGTGCTGCCGGTATCCGGGCTGGTAGAGGAGGAACTCCTCAAGACGTACCCGATCCCGGCCTGTCGGATGCGCGTGATCCACCCCGGAATTTCCGCGGAACGTTTCGCTTCCCTTGACAGGGCCGGTTGCCGAAGACAGATCCGGATACGTCACGGCCTCTCCGAATCGGATGTGGTGGTCCTTTTTGTGGGGATGAACTTTGAGATCAAACGGCTCGGTCTGGTCATCGAAGGGCTTGCCGACCTCGTCCAAAAGGAAAAGGCGGCATCCGGCCTGAGGCTGTTGGTGGCAGGCAAGGGAAACCGGGACCCCTATCAGGCCCTGGCAAGGCGTCTGGGGATAGAAAAAAGGCTTATCTTTGCCGGCGTCACCCGTGAGGTGGAAACCTACTATCTGGCCTCGGACATCTTTGTCATGCCGTCTGTCTTCGACACCTTCGGCATGGCGGTCCTTGAGGCCATGGCAGCCGGGCTTCCGGTCATCATCACCCGAAAGGTGGGGGCCAGGGACCTCTTGACAGACGGCGTTCAGGGTTTCATATTGGGTGAAACCCCCAAACCCGCAGAGCTTGCCGCCAAAATGGCCCTGCTTCTCGACCCGGAACATCGAATGAAAATGGGAGAAAAGGCCCGTGCCACGGCCCTTCAGCACACCTGGGATCGGGTGGCGGATGAGATGGAAGAGGTCTATTTGATGTAAAGAGGACTTGACTTTGGGAGGGAAGATTGACTATTGACTATCGTCAACTGTCACGAATGGTGTGAAACTGGATGCTGGATTTTGGAAGTTAGGAGTTTGGAGTTTGGAGTTTGGAGTGCCTAAAGTTAAGAAAATGAAGAATTCTGATTACAACTTTTAACTCCACACTCCACACTCCACACTTCAGTCATCCCGCCTTGCGGGACTCACTTTAGTCACTTTTGAGGAGACCTTGGCCATGAACCGATACCTACCCCTGATTCTCTTAGGGGTGTTCCTGAACGCCTTTGCACAGATTTTCCTGAAACAGGGGATGCGGACCATAGGTCATTTTGCCTTTTCCCTGGAGAATATCTTGCCCGTCGGGACCCGGGTGATCCTGAATCCATTCGTATTTGCCGGGCTCCTCTGTTACGTCGTCAGCGTCATTGTCTGGCTCATGGCCCTGTCGAGGGTGGAGGTGAGCTATGCCTATCCCCTGCTCAGTGTAGGCTACATCGTCGCCGCCTTTGCCGGGCAGACCCTTTTTCACGAGGCCTTGACCCCTGTGCGTTGGGCCGGGATCCTTGTGATCTGCCTCGGGGTCTTTCTCGTTACGAGGAGCGCCTCATGAGACCGGAATTTCTCCCATTTTCCAGGCCGTCCATTTCAGAGGCGGATATCGCCGCCGTGGGAGAGGTCCTCCGTTCGGGATGGATCACCACCGGCCCCAGGACAGCGGCCTTTGAAGACGCATTCAGAAGTTACCTCGGCTGTTCAAGGGCCATCTGTCTGGCCTCGGCCACGGCCGGAATGCATCTTGTGCTGAAGGCCTTGGGAATCGGGCCGGGAGATGAGGTGATCACCCCCTCCATGACCTGGGTCTCCACCATCAACCTGATCGTCCTGGCGGGGGCCGCGCCAATATTTGCGGATATCGACAGGGATACTTTGACGGTCCTACCGGATGCGGTAGAGAACGCATTGTCATCTAAGACCCGGTTGATCGTACCGGTCCATTTTGCCGGTGCTGCGGCCGACATGGCGGCCCTGAAGCAGATCGCCGAGCGAAGCGGCGTCCCGCTGGTGGAAGATGCAGCCCATGCCCTGGGAACCCATTATTCAGGCGAGCACGTGGGAAAAGAAGGGACGTCGATCTTCTCCTTTCATCCCATCAAGAACATCACCACCGGCGAGGGCGGGATGTTCTGCACCGCTGACCATCAACTGGCGGAGCATGTCAACCGACTGAAATTTCACGGGCTTGGGCTGGATGCCTATGATCGTGAGGCACAGGGACGGGCCCCCCAGGCCGAGGTATGGGAGCCGGGGTATAAATACAACATGACGGACATGGCCGCCGTGCTGGGTCTTGGACAGTTGACCCGTGTCGATGAATTTAACAGAAAGCGGGAAGCGCTCGCCATGAAATACCGGGAACGCCTTTCCGAGGTTGATGAGATCCTCCCCCTTGTGATCCCGTCGGATACCACCCGACACGCCTGGCATCTTTTCATCGTCCGCCTGGACACGGACAAGGCAGGGCTCAGCCGGGATGCTTTCATGGCTGAACTCAAACAACGAAACATTGGAACAGGGCTCCATTTCCGTGCCGCGCATCTCCAGAAATACTACAGAGAATCCATGGGCATGCACCGGGGTATGCTGCCGAACACGGAATGGAACTCAGACCGTATATGCTCCCTCCCCCTCTTCCCGGACATGACGGTTGAAGATGTGGACGACGTGGTGGAGGCCATCAAGGACGTGTTGAGCAAACAATGAAGAAAATGCAATCAGCAATCGACAATCAGCAATCGACAATCTCCATTGTCATTCCCGTGTTCAACGAGGAAAAAAACCTCAAAGAACTCCTGGACCGGTGCCTAAAAACGTGCATAGAGATGCACAGGGATTTTGAGATCATTCTGGTGGATGACGGGAGTTCAGATGAATCGCGGAACATGATCAAGCGGGGGGCAGCCCAATACCCCGGCAAGATTATCGCGCTCCTCTTGAACAGAAATTATGGACAGCACTCGGCCATTATGGCCGGATTCGCACAGACGAGAGGCGACATCGTGGTGACCCTGGATGCCGACCTTCAGAACCCGCCAGAGGAAATTGCCAAGCTGGTGGCAAAGGCCGAGGAGGGATTCGATGTGGTGGGCACGGTCAGGATGAACCGGCGCGATACCTTTTTCAGGAGGGCAGCCTCCCATATGATCAACAGGGTTGTACAGATGTCCACCGGCATCGACATGCATGATTACGGTTGCATGCTCAGGGCCTATCATCGCCGAATCGTCGACGCCATGCTCCAGTGTCATGAACGGAGCACCTTCATCCCTGTCTTGGCCAACAACTTTGCCGCACATACGGCCGAGATCGATGTTCACCATGCAAGCCGGTCTGCCGGCGATTCCAAGTATGGGCTCTGGAAACTCATCAATCTCCAGTTTGACCTCTTGACCAGCATGACGACCTTTCCCCTGCGTCTGTTGAATGTGCTGGGCGTGCTCATATCCGCCCTTGGGGTAGGCTTCGGAATATTTCTATTTATCATGAGATTGATTTACGGTCCCGACTGGGCCGCTGCCGGGGTTTTCACCCTCTTTGCCATTCTCTTCATCTTCATCGGGGCACAGTTCCTCGCCATGGGACTGCTCGGAGAATATAACGGCCGGATATACAGCGATGTGAGGGCCCGTCCCAGATACTTTGTGGAGGAAATCGTCGGCACAAGCGGTCTGGAAAGCCGAGAATAGGCAGCTACCCAAACATTTTTGTACAGTGCTGAAAAAGATGATAGTATAAACGGGTTACTTGCAGTAAATAATAATTGTAAGGGTTCACAGGTCCCGGGTTCAACGTTCAAGGTTGGGGACAAGGACAGAATCGACGACCCCAAGACCTGCCAAAACATGATGCCTTTGCTAAATGACTTCCACTGGACATCCGGTTTTCGGGTTCGGAATGGTGAGGACGGGGGTTTTCATGGGGCAATGCGCCTCCAACGTGGAATCCGGGAAGCAAGAATGCAACCTTGAACCTCTGAACCTTTGAACCCGTGAACGGGTACTAATAATTTAACCACACAAAGCCACCCCAGTGAACCAACAGAAAAAGCAAGCGTGCTTTTCTAAGAAAATCTCCGTGTCTCCGTGTCTCTGTGTGAGAGCGTTTTGGTTCTGGCTTGTCCAGGTTAAGGATTTAAGAGAAGGATATGCATATGAAAGCAGTGGTCCTGGCCTATCACACGATCGGATGCAGGGGGATTGAAGCCCTCCTGCGAAACGGTCTTGAAATTGTATCGGTCTTCACGCACAAGGATGCCCCGGGTGAGACGATCTGGTTTGAATCGGTTGCCCAATTGGCTGCATCCCGGAACATCCCCGTGTATGCCCCCGAAGACATCAACCATCCCCTATGGGTCAAAAAGATCAGAGAGCTGGAACCTGACATCCTCTTTTCTTTTTACTACCGCCATCTGGTGCAGTCGCCCATACTGGATACTCCCCCCAAGGGATGCCTGAATCTCCATGGGTCCCTTCTCCCCAGGTACCGGGGAAGGGTCCCGATCAACTGGGTCCTCGTCAACGGTGAAAAGGAAACCGGCGTGACCCTCCATTACATGACGCCCCGCCCTGACGACGGCGACATAGTGTGTCGGAAACGGATCCCCATATCCCAAGACGACACGGCAAGATCCCTTCACGAAAAGGCCGCAGCCGCCACCTCAAAGATGCTCGACGAAATTCTCCCCCGAATATCGGACGGCACGGCCCCAAGGGCGCCCCAGGATCACGCGGCCGCAACCTATTTCGGCGGCCGGTCTCCCCGGGACGGCGAGATCGACTGGACCTGGACTGGAACCCGTGTCCGTGACCTTGTCCGGGCCGTGTCTCTCCCCTATCCCGGTGCCTTCAGCCATGTGGGCGATAGAAAATGCCTGTTCTGGGCCGTTTCTGAAACGGCTGATCGTACGGACGGGGAACGGCCGGGAACGGTCCTGTCAATCGATCCCCTGGTGATTGCCTGTGGAAAAGGCGCTGTATGCGTTGATTTCGGCCAGACAGAGGGGGGCGTCTACATGAGCGGGACCCAGTTGGCCGCTGAACTGGGTCTTGTGGAGGGGATGTCTTTTGGAGAACATGCGGCCAGCCGCGCCGAGGCCATGAGAAAAAAGAGCGTCCTCATCCTGGGCGTGGATGGGTTCATCGGAAACGCATTGAGCGAGCGGCTGTTGGAGAGCGGCAGGTATGAGGTGCATGGAATGGACCTGCGGTCCGACTATATCCAGCGACTCCTGAAGAATCCGCAGTTCCACTTCGACGAAGGCGACATCTCCATCCATCGGGAGTGGATCGAATACCACATCCGGAAATGCGATATGGTCATCCCGCTGGTGGCCATAGCGACGCCGATAGAGTATACCCGGAACCCCCTGAGGGTATTCGAGCTCGATTTCGAAGAAAATCTCAGGGTGGTGAGATATTGCGTCAAGTATGGGAAACGGATCATTTTCCCCTCCACATCCGAGGTCTACGGGATGTGCGACGATGCGGATTTCGATGAAGATCATTCCAGGCTGATCCTGGGTCCCATCCGGATGCAGCGATGGATCTATTCCTGCTGCAAGCAGTTGCTGGACCGGGTCATCTGGGCATATGGGGCACAGAGGGGTCTCCAGTTCACGCTGTTTCGGCCTTTCAACTGGATCGGCCCCCGACTGGACAGCCTCATGTCGGCGCGGATCGGCAGTTCCCGGGCCATTACCCAGTTGATCCTGAATCTGGTGGAGGGCTCCCCGATCCAGCTAATCGATTCCGGCAACCAGAAGCGATGCTTCACGGATGTCTCCGATGGCGTGGAGTGCCTCTACAGGGTCATCGAAAACAAGGGGGGCGTCTGCGACGGCAAGATCATCAACATCGGGAATCCTGACAACGAGGCCAGCATTCGGGAACTGGCTGAGCTTCTGGTAAGTAAATTCAAACAGCACCCTCTCCATTCCAGGTTCCCGCCCTTTGCAGGCTTCAGGGAGGTGGAGAGCAGGGCCTATTACGGCCAGGGCTACCAGGATATGGCCCACCGCAAACCGAGCATCCGAAACGCCAGACGCCTTTTGGACTGGACCCCTGTGGTGGAACTTGAAAAATCGGTTGAAGACACCCTGGACTTCTTCCTGAGAGAGGCCATCCGATGCGGCGAGTTTGAGATACTGACCGGGGAATCCCTGGTATGCAGCGACACGGCATCCTACAGGGAGCAGGATTCATGAAGATCGGCCTGAGGATCGATGTGGATACCCTCAGGGGAACGAAGTATGGGGTCCCCAGTCTCTGCAGGGTCCTGGCAGATCATGGAATCCAGGGTTCCTTTTTCTTTTCGGTCGGCCCGGATAATATGGGCCGGCATCTCTGGCGGCTGATCCGCCCCAAGTTTCTTCTGAAGATGGTCCGGACAAGGGCGGCCAGTCTGTACGGATGGGACATCCTCATACGAGGGACCTTCTGGCCGGGCCCTGTTATCGGCCGGAAGCTCGGTCCTGTCATCCGTTCTGTCTCCGACGCAGGTCATGAAGTCGGGCTGCATGCATGGGATCACCATCAATGGCAGACTGAGATCGACCGGATGACAGACGAGGCCATACACCGCTCCATCGACCAGGGGATGGCGCTTCTGAGGGAGGTGATCGGACAAACCCCTGTCGGTTCTGCGGCCCCCGCATGGAAGTGCAACGATCTCGTTCTCCTGGAAAAGACGAAATTTCCCTTCACCTATAACAGCGATTGCCGGGGCCATGAGATCTTCTATCCCGTGGTCCGGGGGAAGCTGATCCCGCAACCCCAGGTCCCGGCGACCCTTCCCACCTATGACGAGGTCATCGGCCGCAACGGCATATCCGAGAAGACGTATAACGAGTTCCTGATCTCTCTATTAAAACCGGAGGGGCTCAATGTCCTGACTATTCATGCAGAGGCCGAGGGGATGATCTGTCTTGAGATGTTTGACCGGTTTCTTCGAATGGTGCGGTCCATCGGAGGGACGCTGGTCCCCCTTGGAGAATTGCTGATGGATGCCCATGGTATCCAGCAGGCGGTGATGGTTCCGCGGGAAATTCCCGGTCGCGAGGGATGGGTTTCCTGTCAGGGAGAGGCCCCGTAGGAAGTCATGTCATGAGGAAGCATTCTCTTGCCGTCATCGGTCTCTTTCTGATCCTCTACATCCTGCCCCTCGGATGGCGGCCCATCGCCATTCCCGACGAGACGCGGTACGCCGAGATCCCCAGGGAGATGATCGCCTCGGGAGACTGGGTGGTCCCCCATCTGAACGGTCTTAGATATTTCGAGAAGCCGGCACTCGGGTACTGGCTCAATGCCCTCTCCATCCTCCTGTTGGGTGAAAATGCGTTTGCCATACGTCTGACCTCCGCCCTGGCGACCGGCATGACGGCGGTGATTATCTTCTTCCTGATGAGACGATTCGGCAGAAGATCTGAGGCCGGCGTCCTCGGGGCCGCGGCATATCTGACCTGCGTACTGGTCCTGGCCCTCGGGGTCATCAGCACCCTGGACAGCATGCTCACCCTGTTTTTGACCGGGGCCATGACATCCTTTTTTTTCGCCTATAGGGAAGACCACACTGCAAAACGGGTCGGTTTTCTCTCCCTTTTCGGGGCCTTCTGCGGGCTTGCGTTTCTCGTGAAGGGATTCCTCGCCTTTGCCGTTCCCTTCATCACCATTGTGCCGTTTTTGATCTGGGAGGGCCGTCTCAAGGAACTGATACGAATTTCGTGGATCCCGCTCCTGGCGCTCTTGCTGGTTACCCTTCCCTGGTGCATCCTGATTCATCTTCGGGAAAGCGATTTCTGGCGCTATTTCTTCTGGGTCGAGCATATCAAACGGTTTCTTTCCCCAATGCCGGGCCAGCACCCGAAACCCTTCTGGTATTTTCTACCGATACTGGCGGTAGGCGCCCTCCCCTGGCTGATCCTCTTCCCTGCAATCTGTTCGGAAACCAAGGCGGGAGTGCGCCGCAAGGACCCCATCGTCCGCTTCGCCGTCTGCTGGTTTCTGTTTTCGTTTCTGTTCTTTTCAGCATGCAGCGGCAAACTCGTTCCCTACATCCTCCCCTGTTTTCCGCCCCTGGTAATGCTCATCGTCATGGGACTCACAGACTATTTTGAAAAGGGGAAAAAACGGGCCTTTAACATCTCCGCCTTGTCATTGGCTGTTCTGATGGCCGCAATTGCAGCCGCGCTTGTGCTAAACCAGATCACCCGGATCCTGGGCGTCAGGGCTTACGACCCGCCAGAGACCTGGAAGTGGGTTGCAGCCACAGGCGGTCTGCTGGCGTGGGGGGTTGGCGCCCTTTTTTCAGCAAAGGGGTCGGATTGGAGAAAAAAAGTGTCGCTCTTCACCCTTGCCCCGCTCCCCCTTCTTTTCAGTGCGCATATTGTCCTGCCGGATCACGTCCTGGAAGAGAGGGCCCCGGAAAGGTTTCTCCTGCGCAACCAGGACAAGGTCCATGCCGGCGCCCTGGTTATTACGGGCGACCACCTGGTCCATTCCGTCTGCTGGTTCTACAAGCGGGACGATATCTATCTCCTGCAAACGGCCGGCGAACTCCGATACGGGCTGGACCGAGATGACTCACATCCCCCGAGGCTCTTAATGGTGAGGGATCTCCGGGAACTCATTGACAGGTATTCCGAAAAGCGCGGGGTGGCCCTCTTCCTGAAGCGCAAAAACTATCTGAAAATAAGAGATCACCTCCCTGAACCAGTATTTAAGGATACGGACAATGGCTTTGTATTCCTGAGATTTTAGGCATGAAAATACACCCGAGGGGCAGTGATTGGTTATTGGTTATAGGTTATCGGGCGTCGGTTTGTAGGTCTTGAAGAACATGAAGTCATGGTCCTCAGCTTCCGCGTTCCGCGCTCCGAGTTCCGCGTTCGCAAACGGAGTTTACCCGTCAGGGTTTTATCCGCTGAATATTGAGATGATAGGGGATGCCCTACCGATTCACGTTTATCAGCAGGTAAACCCCGAAAAAAAGAAAGAGGCTGTTTGCCAGCCACGCTGCAAGGATAGGCGGAAGGATCCCTGCAAATCCCAGGGTACGGGAAAGCCCCAAAACAAGGAGGTATGCGAAGCAGAGCGCGATGCCGATGGAAACGGCCACAGGCGTGCCCATCTCCTTTTTCCACAGGGCGACCGGGACCCCGATCAAGGCCATGATCAGGATCACAAAGGGGAAGGCGATCTTTATATGAATGTCAACAAAATAGCGGGTGGCATCATACCCTTCTGCCTTGAGCCTTTCGGCAAATCGTTTCAACTGCTGATAGCCCATCTCTTCGGGTTCGATTTCCTGTCTCACAAAATCCTTCGGCCTCTCGGGGATCTTCAGTTCGAATCGTTCGAACCGGCTCAGATCGTAAGTCCCGTCTTTGTCGCGATTTTGAATGATGCCCTTCCTCAGCTCCCACACCCCATCCTTCCAGGTTCCTGACCGCGCATCGATTCTCCGGATCAGATGAAACGAATCATCAAACAAGTAAAAGGCAGGTTCGATCATGGTCCCTGTCTGGTTGTCAAATTGTTTCATCCAGTAGATGCAGTTGTCCCCCTTGTACCAGATATGACGTTGCCCGTGGAAACGGCCGGCCTTTTCCTTCTTGACCTCCACCCGCCATATCCTATTGGCGTGGGAACTGGTATAGGGGACAAGGGTTTCTGAAAGCAGGAACATCGCGATCGAAAGAAATAAGGCCGTGAAAATAACCGGCTGAGAGATCTTCCAGACATTCGCCCCGCACGCCCTCAAGACCGTTATCTCATTGTTTCGTTTCATCAGGCTGAATGTGATGATGATTGTGGTGAGGGTGGCCACAGGGAGCATCTGCACGGTGATGGCAGGTATCTTATACAGAAAATAGGAAATCACCAGGCCCCTGGGCGTCTGCGCCTTTATGAAGTCGTCGATCCCGCTGGCAAAATCTATCATTAGATAGATGGCGATAAAGACCATCTGACAGATGATAAAGAGTTTGAAAAACTCCCGGACAAGATATCGCGTCAACACATGCATTTTTCTTAAGTCCCCGTCACCTGCCCATTACCCGTTCTTCCCTGGATTCAGAGATCGCGGCGTCAGGAGCAGCGGGGGCGACGTCACTGCATGGTCCGGCCATGGAATCAGACCTGCAAGGCGAAAAAAGGCCTCGTTCCCCACCATGAGATTGGTGCTGTTGGCTGCCACAGGTCGGAACAGGCCCCAGCCACGAACCGTGGGCCAGTCGCCGGGCCGCAGATTGACGAGGAGAGGCCCCTCCCTGCCGAGGCGCTTGAGACTCTCTTCCCCCTTCAGAAAAAAATCGCTGTGGTCTCCTAACGTGCTGCCAAATTTGAGCTCGCCGATATTGTCCACCAGAATGGTGCGGCGCCGGGTGTAGAAACTCAAACCCTGGTCGAAGGTGCGCCATTCGGCGATCCGTATCTCCTTGGGCAGAGGCCTGGGCATGCCCTTCATGAGCCCCCCCACCTTTCTGTAGTTGGCCGCTACCGGAAAAATCATCACCATGCTGGGTATGAGCAAGATGAGGACAAGACCTGCGGCGGCCGGAATCATCCGGCGTTTGAATACAGCCATGCCCAAGAGGGCGCTTCCCAGCAACAGGGCGAACTGGGCGAGCCTGACAGGCCATTCCAGTACGCTGACAGGGAGCATTTCCTGGGTCCGGGCATAATAGGAGACAACCGGAATCGTCGCCAGGAGCACGGCTGCCGTGATCCCGGCGCACCATCGGGCCGAAGTCCTTGCCAACCCCCCGTTTACCAGGTAGAAGGCAATCAACAACGCCAGCGCCGGGTAGGCGGGGATGATATACGGCACAAGCTTGCACCGGCTCAGGCTGAACAGCCCGACAACGGCCCCGGCCCAGATAACCAAAAAGAGGATGCCCTCCGACTGCCGGGCCTCTCCCCTTTCTTCCCTCTCCCGAGACCGGATCGATGGCAACCCAATTGCCCTTGCAGCACGCCTGAGAGCGTCCAGGCCAGCGGGGAAAAAGAAGGCGGTCCAGAACAGCATGCCGAAAGGAAAAATCACGAAAAAATACCAGATCGGCCTGGCGTGTTCTTCACTCACCAGACGCCCGAAATGCTGAACGACAAAATAAAAATGAAAAAACTCAGGATTGCGAAATCCTGCGGCCAGGTGCCAGGGGAGGACAATGACGGCAAAGATCAAAAGGCCCGGGGCCCAGGCCATGGAACCTAAGGATCGCCAGTCCCTTCTTGCGGCGATAAAGGAAACAACGATTAGCCCTGTGAGGGCAATGGCCGCAACCCCTTTGGTCATGACGGCGAGGCCCATAAACGCCCAGGCCGCGGTGTACCATCGCCTTTTCCCTGCCCCCGGCGACGCCCTATACCCTCCCCACCATGCCCCCCAGGTCGCGGTGAGAAGGAGGCCGAAAAGCCCGTCGATGATCGGGAGGCGGGCCAGTATCAGGGGAATGACGCTGGTAAGGTATGCCCATCCCGCCATGACCCCGACACGCATCCCGAAAAAACGATTCCCGAATGCCATGACAAGGAGAACCGTCAGGAAGCCCGCCACGGCAGGCACGATGCGCACGGCCCATTCGTGTTGCCCGAACAGTGCCATGGCGCCGGCCGTACACCAGTAAAATAGGGGGGGTTTCTCAAAGTACTTCACATAGTTAAGGCGGGGCGTGATAAAATCGCCGCTCTCCAGCATCTCGCGCGGGATCTCCGCATAGCGGCCTTCATCGGGGTCCAGAAGCGGGTAGTTGTTCAGGCCGATGAAGTAGATGCCTGCGGCCAGACCCATAACCAGAATCATGGCAGCAATGACAAAACGCCCTTCCCCCAGGTGAGGCCTATCTGCCGGCAAGGTGAATCATCTCCTTTGATGTGTATTCGGCCACATCCGCCAGGCCGTCGAGCGGCATAAAAAAGAGGGCGTTGGCAGAGAAGAGAATGGTGGCAGCGGCGGGAAACTCCTCGTCAGCGAGATAAAATATGTATGAGAGCGCAATTTTGGGGAGGGGGCAGAGAACCAGAGAAAAGTCGCCCCCAACCCCATCCGCTCCGCCGAATGCCTCCTTGATGGTTCCGGCCATTTCTTTGATCCGCGGGACATGGGGGATGAGCACCCGTTCGCTGTTGGCGCTGAATGCACCCTGATAGGGCATGCTTCCCTGAAAATCCCTGAAGGATGTAAAGGGCTCGACCTGGATCTCCTCGGGAACGGCGTGTCGTGCATACAACGAAACGAGCAGGCCTTTGGGATCAAGGCTCAAGATCCCGGACAGGGTTATCTTGTCGGGATCGACGCAACAGGCCTGTCCAAAGGCACGGAAGGTGAGGGTCCTTCCCTCCCTTTCTGCCCCGGTCGATTTCTCCAATTCGGAGAACGGACGGGAAAAGACCTCTGAGAGGTTGTCGCTGATAATCTTCTCGTAGCTGGTGGACACGAAAAGCGTCTCCTTGGTATGCCCTGCGTGGCCCGCTTACCAGAGGCCCCTGATGCCATAATAGATCAATTTCAGGTATTCCATGATGACATCGCTCACATATCGATCCCTTTTCCACCAGGTGTCGGCCTGGAAACCGGAATAGCGGGAAGGGGATATCATGATTTCCACCTCTTTCCCGTCAAGGATATTCTTGAAGAGCCGATACGTTCGCCTGGCGCTATATGGGGGTGTAACAATGATCATGGACCTGATCTCTTTCCTTAGCACCCACTCCCGCAGCTCTTCAGCCTCTTCCCAGACGCTGTCAACGGCACGGTTGCCCACAGTACATGCGGATTCGGGGACATTCAGGTGCTTCAGCGTTTCCATGAACAGATCGCTCGCCTCAGGATAACGCCCCCCCTGTTCCCTCAGGATATCCAGGCCCGCCGGAGGGAGTTCCTGAGGGATGAAGATCCGGGGGGCCAGTCCCCTCTGATACAGCTCGGCCGCGGTCAGGCTCTGTTCCAGGGGGGGCCCCGGCGTACACACGATCAGATCGGCCCTTTTGAGGGGATGATCGAGAATCAGGTAATCTCCCAAGGCGCTCAGCATGGGAATGCGGTAATAGGAGATGACCGCATAACCGATAATCAGCAGGAACAGGATCCCTTTCAAGATACCCGGCCCCTTCAACCGGGGCCCCTTCGGTTCTATGGGCCTGTTTTCCACAGACGCCGGATACCTCTCATTCCACATATCACCCTGCCGGGTCTGCTCCTCGGCAACGTCGGGACCAATCCGGTCCGCGAGGAAACCGGTCACATCCTCGGCACTTCCGTCCTTCTTCGTCCTGGACGATGACACCTTCATGTTGCACCTCTTTGGATGGGAGACCACATCACAAACGGTTGTGTTTCATCATATCAGATCTTGCCCGTTCCTCCAATAAAATACTGAGATGACCTTCCATTGTTATGTTGCCTTTCGCACAAATTTAGCAGATTTGCAGCATGGCCATGAAATCCTCAAATCGCCTTACGGCGACACTACGAACGGGCTGGAGAACATGTTGCTTTCAGTGTGAAAATTGTAGTCGGAGATGGTTAAGACTTGACCTGAATGCGGTTTGTTTTCTATAAGGTTCTGAAACAACCGTTCACGTCGTATGTCCAGTCACGTACACACTGAAATCTGCCGTTTCCCGGAAAGGATGTGGAATCATGAACGTATTGATTGTCGGCAGCGGGGGCCGGGAGCATGCCCTTGCCTGGAAGGCAGCCCGGTCAAACCGGGCTGAAAAGGTATTCGTGGCCCCGGGCAATGCCGGGACGGCGCAGGAACCCGGGGTGGAAAACATCGATATCGGCCCTGATGACATCGATGCCTTAGCGGCCTTTGTCCGGAAGGAAGGGGTAGGGCTTACCATTATAGGACCGGAAGCGCCCCTGGTGGCAGGGATCACGGACGCATTCCACAAGGCGGGGCTCCCCTGCTTCGGACCTACCAAAGATGCGGCCCGGCTGGAGGGCTCAAAGGCCTTCTGCAAGGATTTCCTGGCCCGTCACCATATCCCTACCGGGGAGTATCAAACCTTTACCCAATTGGAACCGGCCATCGCCTATATTCGTAGACAGGGCGCCCCTGTTGTGGTCAAGGCCGATGGTCTTGCAGCGGGCAAGGGCGTCATCATTGCGGGATCGGCGCCCGAGGCCATCGCAGCCGTTGAAGGCATGCTGTCTGGAGAGGACTTTGGCGAGGCCGGGAAAAAGGTGGTTATTGAGGAGTGCCTGGAAGGGGAAGAGGCCAGCTTCATTGCTGTGGTGGATGGGGAACATATCCTCCCCTTGGCCACGTCACAGGATCACAAGGCCCGCAATAATGGTGATGCAGGCCCCAACACGGGGGGCATGGGCGCCTATTCGCCCGCCCCTGTGGTCACGCCCGAACTCCACAACCGGATCATGAAAGAGGTCATCGAACCCACAGTCAGGGGAATGGCGGCCGAAGGCTGTCCCTACACCGGGTTTCTGTATGCAGGCCTGATGATATCCGGGGATGGGATCCCTCAGGTGCTGGAGTATAATTGTCGGTTCGGAGATCCTGAAACCCAGCCGATTATCCTGAGGCTCAAGTCTGATCTGATCGACATCTGTCTGGCCGCCCAGGACCGGCGCCTGGATCAGGTGGAGGCGGAATGGGACGAGCGTGTTGCGTTAGGGGTGGTCATGGCGGCCGGCGGGTATCCGATACGTTACGGTAAAGGAGACAGGATCTACGGCCTGCCCGAACATGAGGAGGAGGGGATAAAGATCTTTCATGCCGGGACCCGGATGGAGAACGGTCAGGTGGTCACCAGCGGCGGCAGGGTCCTCTGCGTCACCGCCCTGGGGGCCACGGTCCGTGAGGCCCAGGCCAGGGCGTACGAACAGGTGCAGGGGATACGATGGGATGGGGTCTACTACCGGACCGACATCGGTTACCGCGCGGTTGCAAGGGAGGCACAAGGTCTCTAATTACCCGCACTTGGTAAAACCGCAAAAGTGACAGGTCATACAGCCCTCTTCAAAACTGATGGTCTGCCCGCACTCCGGGCAGGTTTCTCCAAGCAGGCTGTTCTTATGGCTGCCATGGCGCTTCATAGGCCGGCCCTGCATATACCTTTTTTCAAGGACCCTGCTGATGGCGTCGGGGATGGAGAGGACCAGGCCGTCCTTTTGAAATACCGGGTGCTCGCCCCCGATCCCTTTCAGTTGTTCCACGATCTTTTCTACCTGAACCCCGGATCTCAGGGCCAGGGACACCAGCCGGCCGATCGCCTCGGTCTTTGCAGTGGTGGACCTCCCTGATTTGCCGATCGTGGCAAAGACCTCGAAGGGCTGGCCTTCATACTCCGTCACCGTCACATAGAGAGCGCCCATGCCGGTCATCATCTTGGTGGTGAACCCTTCCAGGGTTTCAGGCCGTTCTTTTACGGCTGTCATGAACCCGCTTACGGGGGGTTGTTTATCGCTGTCGGCAAATGAGAGGACCTGATTCTCCTTGCTTCCGTCCCTGTAGATGGTCACCCCCTTGCACTGAAGCTCATAGGCCAGGTCGTAGACCTTTTTGACATCCTCCGCGGTCGCGTCCCGGGGGAGATTGACCGTCTTTGAAACAGCGTTGTCCGTGTATTTCTGAAAGGCCGCCTGCATGCGGATATGCCATTCGGGGATAATGTCGTGGGCTGTCACAAAGACCGCTCTGTCCTCTTCGGGGATCTCTTCCATGCCCCGAATGCTCCCTTTCCTGGCGATGGCATCCATCAATTCCGAGCTGTAGTACCCCTTTTGTCTGGCGACCCTCTCAAAGTGCGGGTTCACTTCCAACAGCTTGTCGTTGTCCATGACATTGCGGACAAAACTGAGGGCAAACAGCGGCTCGATGCCGCTGGAACACTCGGCAATGATGCTGAGGGTGCCGGTGGGGGCGATGGTCGTGGTGGTTGCGTTCCGGTACGCGCACCCCTCACGGTCCCTGAATGCACTCTTGTCGAAATTACCGAAGACCCCTCTTTCCCGGGCCAGCTCTCTGGAGGCCAGGTGGGACTCCTCCTGTACGAAACGCATGACCGACTCGGCCGTTTCAAGGGCCTCTTCAGAATCATACGGGATCCGCAACTCGTACAGCATATCGGCAAACCCCATCACCCCGAGACCGATCTTACGGTTCCCCTTGACCATGACGTCAATTTCAGGCAGCGGGTACCGCGACATATCGATGGTGTCATCCAGGAACCGTACACTCCACCGGACCACCTCCTTGAGACCGTCATAATCAATGACAGGACCTTGCTCCGTCGGGATAACGAACTTGGCCAGATTAATGGACCCCAGGTTGCATGCCTCCAAGGGGAGCAATGGCTGCTCTCCGCACGGATTCGTGCTCTCGATTTCTCCCAACCCCGGAGTGGGATTGTCTCTGTTGATCTTGTCTAAGAAGATGATGCCCGGATCTCCGTTCTCCCATGCCTGTTTTACCAGGGACTGATACACCTCTGCGGCATCCAGCGACCCCGCCTTTCGATCGTCCCTGGGATCTTTCAGGTCATAGGGTTCCCCCTTCTTGACACCCTCCATGAAGACATCGGTAACAGCGACCGAAATATTGAAGTTGTTGAGTTCGCGGTTGTTCTTCTTACAGTAAATAAATTCCATGATATCAGGATGATCCACCCTGAGGATCGCCATATTGGCCCCCCTGCGGGTGCCCCCCTGCTTGACCTGTTCGGTGGCGGTATTGAAGATTCTCATGAATGACACCGGACCGGAGGCAACCCCCCCTGTGGTGCCGACCCGGCTCTTCTTGGGCCGGAGGCGCGAGAAGGAGAAGCCGGTCCCGCCGCCTGATTTATGGATCAGGGCCGCATTCTTGAGGGAATCGAAGATCCCTTCCATGCTGTCATTGACCGGGAGGACAAAGCATGCGGCCAACTGCCCGAGCCGGCGTCCGGCGTTCATCAGGGTCGGCGAATTGGGGAGGAATTTGAACTCGGTCATCATCCTGTAAAAAATCCCCTCCATTTCCTTCACCAGGGCATCCCCCCCATACGTCTTCTCGGCCTTTGCGATATGCCCGGCCACCCTGGCAAACATCTCTTCCGGGGTTTCAATAACGCGTCCCTCGCCGTCTTTTCTGAGATACCTCCGCTCCAGGACACGGGCGGCATTGCCCGAAAGCTCAAGACCCCTTCTTACGAAAATAGACTTGTCCAGGCGGATCGGCGTCGTCTTTGAGAGACCGCATTCCAGGAGTTTTGCCTCGATCATATGCTCTATAATCGGCATGGTAATTGTCTGGAGTTCCAGCTTTGCAATCTCTTCGCGGAGGAACCGGCTGATGTCCATCGCCTGGTCTGCATTGATAGGGTTCGTCCGGACCAGAAGATCAGAAAACCGGTTGTCATCCCACCTGTATGCGCGGAGGTCAAACGAATCCTCCCCTGTAACCAAGACCTTTCCTTGCTGTCCCATGGACATCCTCCTCTTCGGACTTAGGATTCTCTTCTTCCCATTCGGGAACAGGATTTCCCAATCTCGGGTTGAAAAATTCCTTTAAAGTGTGGCCGACCCTGCTGCCCTGCCCTTGCCTGTTTCGTGGCGATGGTTTATATTGTAAAATATCGTGTCCGGACGGTTAAGGTAATCGGAGATACGCCTGTTCCCCGACTGCAAGTGTTGAAATTAGAAATCTGTTAGGATGGCCTTTCACTTTCAACCCCGCTGCTCAGGCGTCCTTGAAAAGGAGCTGCGACCGTCTCATCAAGGGGCATCTCTCCCTGCGGTCCGATTGAGCATATGAATGGCGCGTATTCCGGGAAATCGTTTGGACGATTCCGACATGACGGTTCAATTTTATTTACACAACATGTAGTATGTCAAGAGAAAAAAAATACAATATGTAAGCCTGCGTGCAGGAGGAGGCTAATCGCTTGAAAGTCTTGAATAAAAAAAATTGCATCCCGATAGGCGCCCGATATGGGTACATCGTTTCGGTGTTGTGGACCTTTCTGGTCCTTCTATTTGCAGCCCAGCTCCATGCTGCCTCTGTGACGGACGGGGCGGAAAGATTCACATTGGATAACGGGTTCACTGTCATTCTCAAACAGGACCGCAGCGCGCCGGTAGCGGCCGTCCAGGTCTGGGTCAAGACCGGGAGCGCCAATGAAACAGAGGAAGAGGCAGGGATTACGCATCTCATCGAGCATATGATCTTCAAAGGCACCCCCTCCAGGTCGACCGGAGAGATCGCCGGGACCATCGAGGCCGCCGGGGGTCATATCAATGCCTATACCTCCTTTGATCGGACCGTCTATTATGTGGAAATTCCCAGCTCCCAATTGGATACAGGGCTGGATGTCCTCTTGGACGCGGTTCAGCATTCCCTGTTCGACGCCGAGGAGCTGGAACGGGAAAAAGAGGTGGTCCTGGAGGAATACCGGCGTTCGCTCGATATCCCTGAAACGCAGTTGGGGTGGGACATGATGGCCCTGTGCTTTCAGAAGCACCCCTACAGGCGGCCCATCATCGGATATGAAAAGACCATCCATTCCTTTGACCGCAAGGCCATCCTGGCCTATATGGATAAATGGTATACGCCGCGGAACATGGTCCTGGCAGCGGTCGGGGACTTTGACACGGAAACGGCGCTCAAGACCATTAAGGCCCTGGTCAAGGATTTCCCCGAAAGAACCGGAAAATCCCCTTCCAGACCGGAAGAACCCCCACAGACCGATCTCAGGAAGATCGTAAAAGAGGACCGGGTCCAGCAGGTCTATCTGAATCTGGCCTGGCACATACCCGCTTTGACCCACGAGGATATGTACCCTTTGAATATCCTTGAAATCATACTGGGCCACGGCAAGACCTCAAGGCTCTATACCCGGCTCAAAATGGATGCCAACCTGGTCTACGACGTCAGTGCAGGGGCATATGCCCTTGAAGACCCGGGCCTCTTCTCACTGGATGCCGCCCTGGGCCCTGACAAACTGGATGCCGCCCTCAAGGCCATTGGGGAGGAGATCTCCCGGATTACGGTCGAGCCGGTCTCCGATGCCGAGTTGACCCAGGCCAGGACCATTTCCGAGGCCGATTTCATCTTTGATATGGAAGACATGGCAGGACAGGCACGGACCCTGGCATTTTTTCAGACCATGACCGGAGACATGTACCATGCGGATCACTACCTGGACCATATAAAGAAGGTGACTCGCGCAGATGTTCTCCGTGCTGCCGACAAATACTTCAGACCGGAAAATCTCTCTATCGGGATCATGACCCCCAAGGGGACCCGGATCAGACTGGAAAACAAGGCCGTAGCGGCCCTGTTTAAACAGCCCGAACCGGAATCATTGCCCAAGGCCGTCAAGAAACCCTCAGGGGAACCTGAACCCGCCATGGTGGTCCTTCCCAACGGCATGCGGCTGATCGTCAAAGAGAATCATCGCCTCCCGGAGGTTTCCATGACCGCCGCTTTCCTGGGCGGAACGCGACTTGAAACCCCTGGCAAATGGGGCATCTCCGGTTTTGCAGCCGAGATGCTGACCCGGGGGACCCAGAAGAGGACCGCTGCCCAGATCGCCGCCGCCGTAGAATCGTGGGCAGGGAGACTGAACGGCTTCTCAGGGAGAAACAGCCTCGGCGTCTCGGGAAAATTCCTGAGCAAAGACCTATACGCCGGTCTGGAACTCCTGGCCGACGCGCTCCTCAACCCTGACTTTCCCCCATCGGAGATAGATAAGGTCAGGGAGGACATCCTTGCCAACATCAGGGCCAAGAAAGACCGGCCTACCAGCGAACTGTTCGACCTGTTTTACAAGACCCTTTACCCGAACAATCCCTACGGCCACCCCCAGACAGGGACCGCGGAGACCATTGGGTCCATCACCCGGTCAGACCTTCAAACATGGTACCCATCCGTTGCCCTACCGTCCAATCTGGTCCTGACCGTGGTGGGAGACCTGAACAAAGACCAGTTGATCCCCTACGTGAAGACCCTCTTTACGACCTTTTCGCCCTCGGACAGGATCCTGCCGACGATCGCACCGGAACCTCCCCTCAAAGAGGCCCGGGCGGCCCATATCAAGCGGCCGGGGGCCCAGACCCATCTGGTTGTGGGCTACCTGGGCGCAGGGGTCGGGAGCAGGCTCGATGCCCCCATGTCGCTCGTCAAGACGGCCCTTGCCGGGCAGGGGGGAAGGTTGTTCACCGATCTGAGAGACAAGCAAAGTCTGGCCTATGCCGTCACCGCCTTCAGAAGCCCGGGACTCGGCACAGGGGCCTTCGGCGCCTACATGGCATGCGATCCCACCAAGGCGGAGGCCGCGACAAAGGGGATTTTTGGGGAGTTGGACCGGATAAGAGAGAAAGGTCTGACAGAGAAGGAACTGGAGGACGCCAGGAGTTATCTTTTGGGGAACCTCCAGATAGGACTTCAGACCAATGGCAGCCAGGCCATGCAGATGACCCTGGACGAGCTGTACGGCCTGGGCTACAACCACCTCCCTGCCCACATCCGGGAGATAGAGGCGGTCACCTTGGACGACGTCCAGAACGCGGCCCGGGAGATCATTCTTCCGGGGAAATATGTGCTCGTCACCGTGGGACCCGATGACGGCCCCCCGCCGGCCGCGGGCATGGCCAAAGAGGCCCCCAAGGCCCCTGGTTCAGGCGGGTAGGGTCATATAGCCTTCAAGAAAACGTTTTTGGGGTTACGGTTATGCATCGCCTTGTTCTCAAGCCGTTATTCAATCGACAATCACAAATCGACAATCACAAATCCTCCTATAGGGTTCCTTCGCTGCAGGTGGTGTCGAACCCGCCGCGGGTATTGTAGATGGTGGTCACCTTCAACCGGTTAGTGGACAGCTTCTCCTTCAGGTCGGTGTAGATCCGTTTCGTCACCCCCTCCTGAAAGAGGCCCACAGTACGGAAGCTGACCACATAATACTTGAGCGATTTCAGCTCGATGCATTTGCCCCCTTCCGGGTAATATTCGATGATCAGACGGCCCACATCCGGCAGCCCGCTGAACGGGCATGAGGCGATCAGCTCCCTCGTCTCCGTCTTGATGTATTGATGGGGACTGTCAAACTCAAAGGTCTCCAGAAAATCGCTCCGGATCTGATCCGGGCTCTCGTATTCAAAGATCTTGCCTTCCGCCTCTGCCATTTGTATGTTCTCCTTGCTTCGGCCGCTCCCTGCCATCGTTAACCATACTCTGTCCGCCCCTTCAACAAAAGATCGGCCGCTTTCACCATCCCACCAGTTCTCCTTTTTACACTGTCGCTTCTCAAAAATCAACTGCCAGCGATGGGGCGATGGATAGACAATGTTGGGGCAGCCCTCCTTGCGAAAAGGCCGGGGTCTTCCTCTTATGTTTCAGATAAATGAATTGACAATGTATATACGGCATACTACAATTTTATCATGGACATCATCTGGGACAAGGAGAAAAATGATTGGCTGCAAGCCAACCGGGCAATTTCTTTTGAAGAAATCGCCAGCAACATACTGGATAAAAATTACATAGACATCCTTGAAAACCCAACAAGAGACAACCAGATGGTCTTCATTATGAAAATTGATGGCTACACTTGGGTCGTTCCATTCCTGATTGACGACAAGGAGAGGATCGTGCTGAAAACCGCCT
>CAYPDL010000049.1:0-28291 GCA_964409475.1 uncultured Desulfobacteraceae bacterium
TATCATGCCAAATTTATTGAAATGATAGCCTAATGAAGGGTGCGAAACTTGAGTACCTTACCCGGATACGACGGAATATACGTACGCGTTGCTCTTGCCATAGACCCCCTTTCCAACGGCCTATTTGCCTTCAAAAAGCGCATCATAGGCCCCTTTCAGGCGTCAAGTTCAACAGTATTCAACCCAATGCTACATTGTTGCCGTGGCCCGACCACATTCCACGATAGCCCATTGAGCCTAAACAGTAATAAAATGATGTACGTCCCCTATTCCCTTTTACTATCGCTACCTCTCGGTAAACCACTTCTTGAGCTTTTCGTCCACTGTCCCATCAGGTAGGACATAATCGGGTGACACGTACCCTTCCTTCTCAAATCTCTCTTTACGGACGCAATCCTGGCCTCCGTTCATGCAGTACCCGTCTATCCATTTCTTATCAAGCATGCCCGCATCATATGCTCTCTTCATCCCACTCGTACTGTCATACCAGCGGCAGACATCCTTTCCATGTGTAATGTCTTTCATGTTGATTAACCTCTACTTTAAGCAATTGTGTGACCCTGTTAAGTGTAAAGATGGCTAACTCAGAGACATGCGGGCTCTGAAGATGAGCTGCCATTCACCGATTCACTCCACACCATGGCAAGTTAAAATCTTAAGGGCGCTTCCCCATGGCTTTTCCATCAGACCAGCAGGCGCAGGAACCGCTCAATGCTGACAATCCACGTGTTCTCTTCATATTTTTTCAGCACGCCCCTTTGATCAACCACTTGAACTCCCAGGGTCGGTGGTTCAACCGACCAACGGTGTCGCTCCATGAGGGCCTTGGATGGGGCGGTTTCGGATACCTTAACCTCTACGGCCATGAGGGGCTGGTTGTCGCGGACCACGAGGAAATCAATCTCCTTTTTGTCCAATGTCCTGATATAGTGGAGATGGTAGTCCCCGTATCCCATATCGGTCATGGCCAGGCAAGTACGATGGAGGTAGGTTGCCGCCATGTTCTCAAGCCTTGCCGGCCCGTCCGGTGCATAGTACCAGTCCAGAAAGTACCACTTTTTTTCTTTTTTCAATCCCCTGGAGATCTTTTTCTTCCACGGTGAGACCGGAAACAGAATATACAACCGTTTCAACTGCTCCAGCCAGCTTTTCACGGTCGTATGGGCCACCTCAAGATCACGGGCCAACCCAGGCATGGAAAGGGGCGACATGATTCTCGATGGCATTAAGAAGAGAAGATCCTCTACCTTGTCCAACTCCACCACCCGGCTGATGTCCCTCAGGTCCTCTCTGACAAGGAGCGTGATATAGTCCTGGTGCCATTTGCGACAGAACCGGTCATTTTGTCTCAAAAGGGGTTCTGGAAAAGGCCCATAGCGGTGAAGACCTGCACAGACCTCGACAATTTCCGGATCAAGGGTGCCGGAGATCTCCTTCTCAAAGGCACGGCAAACCGCCTCATTGGTTATTTCTTCAAGGAAACAGGAAGTACGCCTTTCGTGGACCACCTCGCCAAGGCTCAACGGCATCATGTGAAACAGGTTATACCTCCCCACTAACGAGTCCCCGGATCGACGAAAGAGATCAAGCCTTGCGCTGCCTGTGATGAGAAATCTGAATTCTTCGCCAAAAAGATCATATGCCCCCTTGAGGATATCCCTCCAGCGATGGCGCTTGTGGATTTCGTCAAACACGATCCAGGGGTCATGAACATCGAGGTTTCTGGCGGGGGATTCAAAGAATCGATTGTCTTTCATGTAGGCCTGACGGGTGGTAATGTCATCCCAGTTGAAATATAGGGATGAACAGCCCCTTTTTGCCAACCAATCCTTTGCCAGCCGTGTCTTTCCAACCTGTCTGGGGCCGGCCAGAAAGACCATATGCCTGCCAATGAGGGCTTCGTCGAAGGCATACACATCGACGCCCCTTGGTATGTAATTATCCGTTTCCATGCACTCATATTATCGCGATCAAATGAGCGTGTCAACTCTAAAACCAAGATATCAGTTTAGGCAAGGACTCACACGGACGAATGTAGCGGAAAGCTCTTTGCTGCGCTCGTAATCAGAGGACGAAAATGACCCCTAAGCATCGGAAAATCCCTTCGCTCCAGGAGAAAGGAGAGCGGGGTTTTTTGTTCTCCCGGTACAAAGCGCAACAGCGTTTTATGATATAGACACCGATTTTTAATTTTATAGACGTGCCAAAGGTCTACTTCATTGCTGAACAACAGTCAACAGCAGACGCGACCCCTTTTCTCAATGTTATGCGGGTGTGGGGGTCATCCGTTGACTCTTATTCTTTTTGGAGGTTGCGCGCAAGAGTCAAAGGTAGACCCCTTTACATAACATCTGTAGCTTCTTGGGCGATTATAGTGCCGACATCTTCGGGAAGGGATATGGCCGGTTGATTTTGATTTTCAAGCATCGGCTGTGAAGCAGCGGCATAGGCAAGGGATATCCACGACAGTAAAACAATACAAACGAGGATAAAATAGCGTGGTTGTTTGGCTAACATGCCGATTTCCCGGGAATAGGAATGTTGATCCCTCAATGAGATGGGGTGTTTCGCCTACGGTGACCTTGTGCCCATAATCCATAATGTCCTTGATCTCATCGCCATTAAGATCAAAGTCGGGTATAGGAGAAAGGCCATGTCAGATTGTGTAGGTGATTTACTCATCCACATCGAAATTCCTTCCTTTTGTGATTTGGGGTTTAGGTTCCCAATCATACTGACACAGGTTTGGTTAAGGGTAAAGAGAAAAAATACAGCAACAAAGGCGATGGACGAAATGGGTTAACTCCTGTATCTTGGCGAAAAGAAAACCCTATTTTTTTGTGATGGAGGGGCAAATGACGATGCAGTTCTGGTGCGCATCGTTGCAGGAGGCCTCTGCCGTAACGATATGTTGAAAACCAGGAGGTGACCATCCAATGAAATACAATACCGATCAGACCGGGCAGTCCTCGCCGGAACCCGCGCAAGGCACGCTGGGCACCTTCGGGGGGGTGTTCACCCCCAGCGTGCTGACCATCCTTGGCATCATCCTGTTTTTGCGCCTCGGCTTTGTGGTGGGCAGCGCCGGCCTGAAACGGGCGCTGTTCATCCTTTTGCTCGCCAACGGCATTTCCGTTCTAACATCCCTGTCCCTGTCGGCCATTTCGACCAACATCCGGGTCAAAGGCGGTGGGGTCTATTATCTGATCTCCAGGACCCTGGGGCTGGAATTCGGCGGCGCCATCGGCATCGTTATGTTCCTGGCCCAATCGATTTCCATCGCCTTTTACTGCATCGGTTTCGGAGAAGCTCTGGCGGTCATTGTATCTGCAGGGAATGTTGAAGTTTTCTCTCAACTCGTTGCGGTGGCTTCCGTTCTTGTCCTGTTCGCCTTTGCCTGGCTGGGCGCTGATTGGGCTACCCGGTTTCAATACGTGGTAATGGCCATTCTCGGCGCGGCCCTGGTTTCGTTTTTCGTTGGGGGGCTGCTGAACTGGAACACCGAGCTGCTCCTTAAAAACTGGAGCGCTCCCGAAAAGCACCCCCCGTTTTGGGTGATCTTTGCCATTTTTTTCCCCGCGGCAACCGGATTTACCCAAGGGTCCAGCATGTCCGGAGACCTTAAGGACCCGGGGAAAAGCTTGCCCCTGGGCACGTTGCTTGCCGTCGGGATCTCGATTGTCGTCTACTTCGGTGCGGCCGTGCTTCTGGCCGGATCGCTTCCCAACACCGTTCTGACAAGCGACTACACGGCCATGAAACGAGTGTCTCTGGTCGGTTTCCTGATCGACGCGGGCGTCATCGCCGCTACCCTGTCTTCGGCGATGGCCTCGTTTCTGGGCGCGCCCCGCATTCTTCATTCCCTTGCCGTCGATCGCATCTTCCCGTTTCTGATTCCCTTTTCCAAAGGCGCCGGCCCCACCCACAACCCGCGCAGAGCGGTTCTCCTTTCGCTGGTCATCGCTGTTGCGACGATCGGGCTGGGCCGGCTCAACATCATCGCTCCGGTGGTATCGATGTTCTTCCTGATATCCTATGGCTTGCTCAATTACGCGACCTATTATGAAGCCCGATCCGAGAGTCCCTCCTTCAGGCCCCGGTTTCGGTGGTATCACAAAAATGTAAGTCTTATCGGCGGGTTGGTCTGTCTCGGCGCCATGATGACTATCGATGTGACGGCGGGAGTTGTTTCGACGGCAGTACTCTTTGCCATTTACCAGTACCTCAAGCGCACCTCGGGGCCCGCGCGATGGGCGGACAGCCAGCGCGCTTATCACCTCCAGCAGGTTCGGGAACATCTTCTGGCGGCGGATGCGGACCCCGAACACCCCCGAAGCTGGCGTCCCCATGTACTGCTTTTTTCCGACGATTCCCAGCACCGTAAAAAGCTCCTCGATTTTGCCTCCTGGGTTCAGGGCCAAAGCGGATTTACAACGGCGGTCCGAATCCTCGAAGGGCAAGGCGTTAAAATTCTCAAAGAGAGGAAAGAGGCCGAAGCCGAGCTGCGGAAGGATATCCAGGAACACGGAATCTCAGCTTTTCCCCTCGTGGTCGCAGCCCCGGATCTCACAATGGGCGTTTATTCCCTGGTCCAGGCTTTCGGCGTCGGGCCCCTCAAAGCCAACACCATCCTATTGAACTGGGTGGAACAGACCCCTTCGAAAGACCTTGAAGAGCGCGAAAACCGGTTCGGCCGAAACCTGCGCATCGCCTATTCGCTCGGGCGCAACATCGTGATCCTGGATGCCAAACAAAACGCGTGGGAGACCTTGCAGGAAGTTTCCCCTGAAAGCCGGCGAATCGATGTCTGGTGGTGGGGGGACGCAACGAGCCAGTTGATGCTCCTTTTTGCGTATCTGATGACCCGGAGCAAAGAATGGAAAGGCGCCAAGATCCGATTGCTGACAATCCGCATGGCGCCGGAATCCGATGGGATTTTTCGAGATATTCGCAGCGTACTTGATGATGTCCGGATTGATGCGGAGCCGGAAGTGGTCATTGACCCGAGTGCCGAGACCGTTGCTTCCGACTCGGGGGACGCGTCATTCGTGTTTCTTCCCTTCCGCTTCAAGGGGAATCAGATCAAAGACCCCTTCGGCGGTTCGTTTGAAAATCTGCTTCCAAACCTGCCCGTTGTCGTGCTGGGCCTCGCCGGTGAAGACATCGATCTGGAGGCCGAACCAGAGCAGGGAAAGGCTTCAGAAATGGCGGCCGCCACGGATGCCGCAATTGATTCCCGGAAAATGGCGCTTGAAAATGAAAAAGCGGCAGAGAAAGCCTCCGACAAAGCGGACAAGAAACTTCGGAAAGTGGAAGAGGCGGCGAGCTCCGAAACGGACCCCGAGGAACTCAAGGAACTCAAAGCTGAAGCCAATGCAGCCGGGAAACAGGCCCATGAGGCCGCCCGAAAGGCGGCCAAGGCGGCGGCAAAGGCTGCAGACGCGGCACGGGAAGCCAAAGCGTCCGGCGCTCCACTTCCGGATACCAAGAAGAATTCCTCTTAGTCCATTTCCTGTTTTCATTCAAGGCTGCAAAGAACCAGAGGAAGCTGAAGGTAACGGGTTCTCAATTTTTCACCTGAGAAAGCAGATACTGTCCATGAGACGAGGGGCCATAACGGGGGCCATTACTCACAAAGCTCATCCATGCCTCATCCGTGCCGAAGATCCCGGCTTCCTTCAAACCGACCAGCCAGGAGATGGTCGGGTCTTCTCATCACCGTGATTGTCATTGATGATATGCGGGGCGTGGGGACCATCAGGTCTGTAGGACAAAATTGAGCACACTGTCATTGAAGGCCTGATGCTTTTCGATCATGACCATATGCCCTGCACCAGGGATGATCTCCATCCTGCTGCCGCGGATGGATTCATGCAATTTCCGGGAAAGGGAGGGCGGCGCCAACTTGTCTTCGCTGCCGCAGAGGATCAGACAGGGGAGGTTGATATGCCCTATCCGGTCTCGCACGTCAAACCGGTCGCAGGCATAAAAATCTTTGTATACCACGTCCCCGCCGGCCGCCTTCATCAGTCTTATGCCTTCATCGATAAGCCGGGTGTCCGCATCGGCCGCATAGGCAAAACCCATAATCGAGGCAATGATCGTATCAAAGTCTTTATGCAGGCCTTCCAGGAACATGGGGGCCACCTTGAGCCGGGGGCCTGTCCCCGCCAGGATGATCGCCTTCATGAGATCGGGGTCTGACAGGGCAACCTTCTGGACGATGGCCCCGCCCATGGAATGGCCCATCAGGAAAGGCGGCTCGTCTAAGACGGCCCTGAGGACTACGCTCAGCCATTCTGCATATCCGTCGATATCTGACCGCGCCTCACCCAGACTCTCGCCGTGACCCGGCAGGTCCAGGGCCAGGACATTGACAGATCTGCTCAGTCGCGCTGACGGGGCCTTCGACAGTCGGACCTGGTTCTGCCAGATCTGGGAGGAGCCCCCTGCCCCGTGAACCATGACGAGGGTCGGTCGATCCGCCGCAAAATGCTCTGAGCCGGCCCTGAACCCGATCCCCATGTCCTTGAGCCTTTCCATTGGCATAATCACGCATTCCTTCCGTTTCAATCCCGCCGTGAAACCTGGCTGGTTGCTCGATACTCGATACTGGATGCTGGTTCTTTCAAGTTTGAAGTTACGAGTTTAGAGTGCCTAAAGTTGAAAAATGAAAAATTCCGATTTCAACTTTTAACTCCACACTTCACACTTCGTTTCTGGATGCTGGATGCTGATTGAAGATCTTATTTGGCGGGGAAATGCCTGCGACCCTGAACTCATCTAACCCAAGTAACCCAACCAACCCGCATCCAGGCCCTGTTTTCAAAACGCGCCTAAGCCCACCGTATCAGGGCGCTGCCCCACGTCAATCCGCCGCCGAAGACCGGGAGACAGACCAGATCGTTCTTCTTGATGCTCCCGTCCCTGACCGCCTCGTCCAGGGCAATGGCGCATGATGCGGAAGAGATATTGCCGTATCTGTCCAGGGTCACGTAGAACCTGTCCATGGAGAGATTCAACATCTTGGCCATGGACTGGAACATGCGGAGGTTTGCCTGGTGCGGAATGAACCACTGGATATCCTCAACCGCCACATGGTTGAATTCGGCCCCCTCCTTGATGGAATCCACAAAATGCCTCACCGCCACCCTGAAGCTGGCATTGGCTTCGATCAACTGCAAGACGTGCAGTTTTTTGTCAACGCTTTCATGGCAAATCGGGGTGGTCCGGGATCCGCCCCCGGGCATCAGGAGATCCTGCCCGTTGACCCCGTCCGTATGCAGGTGGGTGGACAGGATTTCAGGCCCCTCCTCACCCAGGGAGAGCACGGCCGCCCCTGCTCCGTCCCCCCAGAGGATGCAGGAGGCCCGGTCCGTCCAGTCGAGGGTTCGGCTCATGATCTCCGATGCCACCACAAGGATCCGTTTGGCCGCCCCGGTCCTGAGATACTGCTCCGCTACGTTGAGGGCGAAAATAAAGCCGGAACAGGCCGCGGTGACGTCGAAGGTCACGGCCTGGGGCGCATCCAGTTTGGCCTGAAGCCAGTTGGCCGCGGACGGACAACAGGTATCCGGCGTGATGGTGGCCACGATAATCAGGTCGATGTCTTTGGCGGTGATGCCGGCCATGTCAAAGGCCTTGAGCGAGGCCTCACGACCCAGATCCGAGGTGGTGACGTCCGGTTCGGCGATCCGCCGCTCCCTGACGCCGGTCCGCTGGACAATCCATTCGTCGCTGGTATCCAGTCCCATTTTCTCCAGATCAAAATTGGACAGGATCTTCGGAGGGACATACGACCCTATCCCTAAAATTCTGACCGATTCCATTTCCTATTTTTTCTCCACCTTGATACCGAGTTCCTTTTCCTTCTTGGCAACTGCCAGACGGGTCTTGACCACGGTATCCGGTATAAGGCTCATGGAATCGATGCCGCACTCTACCAAAAACTCCGCAAACTCAGGAAAGTCGCTCGGGGCCTGGCCGCAAATCCCGATTTTGCGTCCCTTCTTTTTGGCCACCTCAATGACCTGCGCCACCAGTCGTTTCACCGCATCGTTTCTCTCGTCGTAGATATGGGCCACCAGAGCGGAATCGCGGTCCAGGCCGAGGGTCAACTGGGTCAGGTCATTGGACCCGATGGAAAAACCGTCGAAGATATCGGCGAACTGATCCGCGCAGATCACATTGCTGGGGATCTCGCACATCACATAGACCTCGAGATCCTCCTCCCCCTGGACCAGTCCGAACCTATTCATGACCTCGATGACCTTCTTCCCCTCTTCCGGGGTCCTGCAGAAGGGGATCATGGCCTTGATGTTGGTAAGCCCCATCTCGCTCCGGGCCTTGTGAAGGGCAATGCACTCCAGTTCAAAGGCCGGCATAAACTTCTCATCGTAGTAACGGGAGGCCCCCCGCCATCCGATCATGGGGTTGTTTTCGGCGGGTTCATACAGGTACCCGCCCAGGAGGTTTTCATATTCATTTGTCTTGAAATCAGACAGCCGGACAATGACGTCATTGGGGTAGAAGCCCGCGGCAATGCGGGCCACGCCTTCTGAAAGCTTGTCGATGAAGAACTGCCGTTTGTCGGTGTAAACCGCCGTGATTTCATCAATCTTGTAAACGACCCCGGCGATTTTCTGGTCGGACTTGGCCCTTTCCCTCAACTTGTCGTACTCCAGCAGGGCCAGGGGATGGATGCCGATGTGCGAGCTGATGATAAACTCCTCCCTGGCAAGGCCCACCCCGTCATTGGGGATCCTCCCCTGGGTAAAGGCCTTTTCGGGCATGCCCACGTTCATCATAATCTTGGTCCGTGTCCGGGGGATGTCCTGCAGATCCACTGTCTGCACCTCATACTTCAGCAGGCCTTTATAAACCTGCCCGGTCTCCCCCTCGCAGCACGAGACCGTAATCTCCTGCCCCGATGCGATCATCTCATCGCCGTTCCCTGTGCCGATCACGCACGGGATGCCCAGCTCCCGGGAAATGATGGCCGCATGACAGGTCCGTCCCCCCTTGTTGGTGACAATGGCCGCTGCGATCTTCATGACCGGCTCCCAGTCAGGATCGGTCATGCTGGTCACCAGGATCTGGTTCGGCTCAAACTTGTTCATATCCAGCGTCGACTGGATGACATTGGCGACCCCCTGGCCCACCTTGCTGCCCACAGCGGTGCCCGTAGCCAGGATTTCTCCTTCTTCCAATAGACTATAGCTTTCATACGTATTGACATCTTGCTGCGAATGGATGGTCTCGGGACGTGCCTGCACAATGAAGAGTTCGCCGGTGCCCACGTTGACGCCATCGCCGTCCTTGGCCCATTCAATGTCCATCGGCTTGAAATGCCCGGCCTCATTGCTGTAGTGGTCTTCGATAATACAGGCCCATTCGGCCAGTTTCAGGGTTTCATCGTCCGTCAACACATAGCGATGCCGTTCATCCAGGGTCGTGGGGACATTTCTCACCGTGGCATCGTCTTCCATGGAATAGACCATCTTGATATCCCGGTCCCCTGCCTTGCGGCTGATAACGGCCCGTTTCCCCATCTTGAGGGTCGGTTTGAACACATAGTACTCATCCGGGTTGACCGTGCCCTGGACCACGTTCTCCCCCAGGCCATAGGCGGCCGTAATAAAGACCGCATCTTTGAACCCTGTCTCCGTATCGATGGAGAACATGACCCCTGAATAGGCTGAATCGCTGCGCACCATCTTCTGGACCGCAATGGAAAGGGAGACCTCAAACTGGCCGAACCCCTTGTCGTGACGGTAAGAGATGGCACGGTTGGTAAAGAGGCTGGCGAAACATCTCTTGCAGGCATCCAGGACGCTCCGTCTCCCGCGAATATTCAGGTAGGTGTCCTGCTGCCCTGCGAAGGAGGCATCCGGCAGGTCTTCGGCCGTTGCCGATGAGCGGATGGCCACGTCCACATTGGTAATCCCGTGGGTCTTTTCCCCCTTTTCAGCATACTCCCGGCCCAGTTTGTCATATGCCGAGTAGATGGCCTGGGTCAGATCCGGAGGGATTTCCGAATGGGTGATGATCTCCCGGACCTCCCTCCCCTTTCCCATCAGGTTGTAGATGTCATGGGTGTCCAGGTCCTTCAGGATCTTCTTGATCTCGTCTTCGATCCCGGCATACTTGAGGAAATAGCGGTAACCATAGGCGGTAATCGCAAAGCCGTTGGGGACCCGGATTCCTTTGCTCCCGAGCTTCTGGTACATTTCCCCCAGGGAAGCGTTTTTCCCGCCGACCAAGGGAACGTCTCCGATGCCGACTTCACCAAACCAGAGGATGAACTCCTTTTTGTTGTCTCCCGCCATCTTCCACCTCCTGTTTCCTGGCTCTTATGGGATAATCCAGACCGGTTTCCGCTTGTTTTCCAGTTTGACGTGTAACACTATATGGTATTTGTTGTCAATCTGCAAAATATATCCTACAAAGGGAGGGTGCATCTTTGAATTGACGATTGACGATTGACGATTGAAAAAAGGCTGAAAAGCGGGACTGGGTACCGGTGGATAGCGGATAGCTCATGGCTCATAGCTGATAGCTGATAGCTGATGGATGCCGGGCCTCACGCCTTGTGCCTCCGAAGGAGAACCTCATAATGACCGATAAAAATGCAGAAGCGCCCATATATCTGGATCATAATGCCACGACCCCGATCGATCCGGAGGTCCTTCGGGCGATGATGCCCTTCCTGACGGAGGAATTCGGGAACCCGTCCAGCGGGTATTCATTGGGCAAGCGGGCCCATGAGGCCATGGACCATGCCCGCGAGGCTGTGGCCGATCTGCTGAATTGTCAGCCCCGTGAGATCGTCTTCACATCGGGCGGGAGCGAGTCCAACAATATGGTCCTCAAAGGGGTCGTTGACCTGACAAACCCGCGGGAATCCCATATCATTACCTCTGCCATCGAACACCCGGCCATCCTGAATCCCGCCCTCTTCCTCATGGAGCTGGGCGTCAAGCTGACCATTCTCCCGGTGGACCGCCTCGGCCATGTGGACCCCCACGACGTGAGAAAGGCCATTTCACCCCGAACCGTCCTGATCACGCTCATGCTCGCCAATAACGAAACCGGTGCGCTCCAGCCGATGCGGGAGATATCGAAGATCGCAGCGGAGCACGGCGTTCCCCTGCACACGGATGCGGCCCAGGCCGTGGGAAAGATCCCCGTGGATGTCGGAGACCTCCGCCTGGATTTCCTGAGCGTGGCCGGTCACAAGCTCTACGGTCCCAAAGGGGTGGGGGCGCTCTATATCCGGGACGGTCGATCCGTGACGCCGCTCATTCATGGGGCGGCACAGGAAGACGGCAGACGCGCGGGCACGGAGAATGTGGTCCTGGCCGCAGGATTGGGGGCCGCATGCAGGGTTGCCTCGGAGAGGCTCCAGAAAGATGCGGAGCGGATCGGCCGCATGAGAGACCACCTGCAGGACCTCCTCTTTGAGGAAATCCATGGACTGGCGCTCAATGGCCCCCCTGAAGATCGGCTTCCCAATACCCTGAATGTCTCGGTCCCCGGCCTGGAGGGCGCTAAAATCCTGGACGCCATCCCTTCTATCATGGCCTCTACAGGGGCCGCATGCCATGACCGGGCCGTAAAGCTCTCTCATGTGCTGTCTGCCATGTCCGTCCCGCCGGAGGTAGGGATGGGCGCCCTCAGGCTGACCCTGGGGAGAGGCAATACCATGGAACAGATTGAAACCGCGGCCCGGCAGATCATTCAACAAGTGAAAAGAATGCGCCATGAGCAGTAAATTGCCTGAAGTGTGACGTGTGGAGTTAAAAGTTTGAATCGGAATTTCCCCTTTTCAACTTTAGGCACTCCAACCTCGCAAATTCAAAATTCGAAAACCAGCAACAAAAGCCAGTTGTCAGGAGTCGGTAGGAAGTGGTCAGAAGACCGAAAATGCATCAACCATCAGCCATGAGCCATCAACCATGAGCGATCAGTACCCAGTCCCGCTTTCAGCGGGATATCCAGCATCCAGTAACGAGCAACCAGCAACCAGCAACCAAAACCCGGTTTCACGTGAGATTCCATGTCTCAGGGTGGCCTTGTCGGTCCCGGTAAAAGGGACTTTCGACTATGCGGTCCCTGAAGGCCTCGCGTTGGCGGCACAGGTGGGGTGCCGGGTCCTGGTCCCGTTCAACCGTCGAAAGATCACCGGTTATGTCCTGGAAACACTTTCTCAATCGCCCGACCGGGAGCTGAAAGAGACCATCGACATCCTGGACCTGGAGCCTGTTTTCCTCCGGAAGATGGTCCCCTTTTTTGAATGGATCGCCGATTATTACATCCACCCGGTAGGCATGGTCATCCGCTCTGCCCTGCCTGAAGCGCATTTCAAGACCGCAAGCCTGACGGAAAAGGGGGCGGCTGCTCTGACCAGATGCCTCTTCGCATCCGAAAACTCAGAGATCCTTTCCTGGATAAGGGACCATCCGGAGGCACGGCTCCCCTGGCCCCTCAAAACGATCTATCCGCTTCAGGAAAAGGGATGGATACGGATCGAAGGACGGGTCAAAAAGTCCGAAATCACAAACCCGTATGAGTTGAAGTTCATCCGGCCTAAAAAGGATCTCGACCTCGATATCGTACTCGCGGAAAGGCGGGGCGCGTCAACGGCCGCTAATGAGGAGGAGTTTCTGACAGAGGTCTTTCAATCGGGCGCTGTCCTTTTGAGTGAATTGAAAAGTCGATTTAAAAACGGCGCTTATCTTTCCCACAAATGGGTCAAAAAAGGGATACTGGAGACGCAGTGCATCCCGGTCCACAGGGACCCGGGGCTGGCCGCTGTTCCGCCGCCGGCCCCGCCTCGTGAGCTGCATACCCACCAGCAACAGGCATTGAATCGGATACGGGAGGGCCTTGACAAGGGCACGTTTTCCTCCTGTCTCCTCTACGGGGTCACGGGGAGCGGCAAGACAGAGGTCTATTACCGGGCAGTACAACACGCCATTCAATTGGGGCGACAGGCCATATTGATGGCACCCGAAATATCGCTGGCTGGATATCTGGAGGCCCTGTTCCGGTCCAGACTCGGGGACCGGGTCGCGGTCTATCACAGCGGGCTCACCCATAGGGAGCGGCATTATCAGTGGATGCGCATGATCCGGGGAGAGGCGGATCTGGTAATCGGGGCCCGCTCCGCCCTGTTCGCCCCCCTCCCCGAATTAGGGTTGATCATCGTGGATGAGGAGCATGATTCCGCCTATGTCCAGGAGGAGAGGCGGGGCGGGCCCCACTACCAGGCCAGAGATGCCGCGGTGGTTCGAGCCAAGATGGAGGGCGCCCTCGTTATCCTCGGCTCCGGCACCCCTTCTGTCCAGACCTATCAAAACAGCATTACCGGGAGATACCGCCTCCTCACCATGCCGGAACGGGTCGAGAACCGTCCGCTCCCGGAGGTAGAAATCGTAGACATGAAGGAGCAGACAGACGGCCGTGGAAAACAGCAGATGATCAGCCCGAGGCTCCTTAAAGCCCTTGGCGACAGCCTGGCGGCAGGGGACCAGACGATCCTTTTTTTGAACCGGAGGGGGTTTCATCGTCTCTATCTGTGCCGGGCATGCGGTCAATCCATCTCCTGCCCCAACTGCGACGTGGCGCTTACCTTTCACCTCCAGGAAGACCGTCTCATCTGCCACTACTGCGGTTTCACCTGCGGGATAAAGGTCCAATGCGCCTCCTGCGGCCAAGGCCGGTTCAAGGCCTATGGATTCGGCACCGAAAAACTGGAACAGGAGGTGCATACACTTTTCCCTGACGCGCGGATATCCCGGATGGATGCAGACGCCACCCGGCGAAAAGGCGAGGCCTCCAGGATCTTACGCCGGTTCGGCAGGGGCGAAACCGATATCCTCGTAGGAACCCAGATGATCACCAAGGGTCATGACTTCCCCTGTGTCACATTAGTGGGCGTCATCTCTGCTGAGCTTTCCCTCAGTTTTCCGGATTTCAGGGCAGGGGAAAGGACGTTTCAGCTCCTGTCACAGGTTGCCGGCCGGGCCGGGAGGGGGACCCGGAAGGGAAAGGTGATTATTCAGACCTTCAACCCCGATCATTATGTGGTTCGTTCGGCCATGGCCCATGATTTCCAGTCTTTTTTTGACAGAGAACAGGGGCTCAGAAAGGCCTTGGGCTACCCCCCTTTTTGCAGCCTGGCATGTCTGAGACTCCAAGGCACTGACAAAAGAAAGACCGATGAGGCGGTCCGGCAGTTAGGTACAGATCTGCGGGCGATCCTGGGGAGATGGCCCAAGCGGGGAAAAGAGATCCAGGTCCTGGGTCCGGTTGAGGCCCCCATAGCACGGATCAAGGGAAAGATACGGTGGCAGTTTCTGGTCAAGAGCAAGAGTCCGGCGCTCTTGAGACATTTCTTGGTAGAGATTGAACGCTCTTCGAAGTGGCTTCGATCGCAGGGCGTTTATCTGATCTCGGATGTAGACCCTTATGATATGCTTTGACAGCCGCCAGGGTTTCGGCGTAAATAGAGAACAGCATTCAGGCTTTGGATCAACGCCCTGAATCGGTATTGAACGGAACCTCATTATGCTCGAAAAAATTATCGGTTTTATCAGGCCCGATCCGGAAAAAACAACATATAAAAGCGAATTCCTGGCCGCTTTGAATGTTCAGGCCAGGGTCCTGCAGCGGCCTTTCGGTTTCATCGCCAGTATCGCCTGGATCAATTTTGCTTTCAATCTGGATCCTAAACTGCATCCGGAATTTCCCGAACTGTTCTATTTCAGGATCGCGCTGACCATCACCGGGGTCCTTGTTTTGGCTGCCTCGTTCTCTAAAAAACTGAGAGGCAGGGGCCTGGGGCTGCTCTATCTTCTCGTCACATTTTCTTTTCTGTCATGTTCCTTTTTTACGGGAAGGATAGCGGATGATGCAGGATATGTATCAGGGCTGCAGATCCTGATCATTGTCGTTGTCGCGGCCCCGTTTACATTCAGGTCCCTCATGGTGTTCTACGCCGCCTCGATCCTCTTGTTCGTCACAGCCCTGCTGATGTATCAACCTGTCCTGAACACGGATGCGGCGAAATATTCAATGAACAACCTGGCGCTCTCCTATGCGGTCGGTTTTGTGCTGGCATGGATCCTGGATCGATACCGCTTTGCCATGTTTATCAATCAATTCAGGCTCAACAGGGCCAAAGAATCGGCTGAAACCAGTGCAACAGCCAAAAGCGCCTTTCTCGCCAACATCAGCCACGAAATCAGCGGACCCATGAACGCCATCAGGGATCTGTCCGGAATGGCCAGGGAACAGGAGTCGATCATGGCCAACCACGCGGCGTCTACAAGCGCGGTCGCCGCGTCCCTTGATGAAATTACGGATGTGACCAGGGGATTGGTTGAGACCATGCAACAGTTGACGGCCATGTCCCGGCAGGCCTCCGAGGTAGCCAATGCCTGCCGAACCGACCTGACGCGCATGAAAGAGGTCATGGACCATATGGGAAATGCCTCGAAATCCATATCCGGCAGGTTGGAGGCCATCAATGAAAAGGCCGAAAACATCACCCATGTGGTGACAACCATCTCCAAGGTGGCCGACCAGACGAACCTCCTTTCCCTCAATGCTGCCATTGAAGCCGAGAAGGCGGGGGAATACGGGCGAGGATTCAATGTGGTCGCTCGGGAGATCAGAAGACTTGCCGATCAAACCGCCATCGCTACCGTGGACATCGATCAGATGGTGCGAGAAATGCACACTGCCGTGTCGGCCGGAGTGATGGAGATGGACAAGTTCATGTTGGCTGTCAGGCAAAGCGCAAAAGACGTCGATCAAATCGGGACCCAGATAACCCGTATCATCGGACAGGTACAGGCCCTCTCCCCGAAGTTCACAAATGTCAGCGAGTCCATGGAGACACAATCCCAAAACGCTCAGGAGATCAGCTCGGCCATGGTGAATCTGAGCAGAGAGATCCCCCAAATCACCGAGGCGTTGCGCAACACGTACGCCTTCATCGAGCAGCTTTATGACGCTGCAACACGCCTGGAACAGGAGGTGGAGCGGTTCAAGGAGAGCGGAAACGGGGTTTCCAAATGAATGACTATCTGGAGGGCGTTGCATCATGATAGGCGTTTTTGATTCCGGATTCGGCGGTCTCACCATCCTGAGGTCCTTTCTGACAAAACTCCCCCGGTACGATTACGCGTATCTGGGCGACAATGCGCGGGCCCCCTACGGCAACAAATCCCAGGGCGTCATCTATACATATACCCGTCAAGCCGTGGAGTTCCTACTCTCCAGGGGATGCGTCATCGTGATCCTGGCATGCAACACCGCCTCGGCCAAGGCCCTGCGCAGGATCCAGCAGGAGTTGCTCCCGGCAACGTATCCGGACCGCCGGGTCTTAGGCGTCGTCATCCCATTGGCCGAGGCAGGCGTGGACGTCTCCCGGTACGGACGTATCGGCGTCATCGGGACGCGGGCGACCATCGAGTCGGGCGTCTACGAGCAGGAACTGGCGAAACTAAGGCCGGATATCAAGGTATTTGGCCAGGCCTGCCCGCTTCTGGTCCCCCTGGTGGAGGAAGACTGGGTCGGCAAACCCGAGACCAACATGATTCTCAAGAAGTATCTGTACAGGATCAAGCGAAAAAAGATCGACTCCCTCATCTTGGGCTGTACCCACTATCCCTTTCTGCAGAAGGATATCGAGCGGATCATGGGGAAGAACTGCCGGGTTCTGAACGGTCCTGAGACGGTCTCGAACAAATTGATCGATTACCTTTCCAGACACCCGGAAATCGAGGAGCGGATCGGCCGGAACGGGACCGTGAACTTCTGCACCACGGATGACCCCGTCCGATTCAGGCTCCTGGGGCAGAAATTCCTCCGTCACAACATCCCCGAGGTGGAACAGGCGGTATTGGGGAATTCGGGAATTTAGGGATTCCTCGCGCCGGAACGTTCCCTGATGAGGACAGGCGCCAGCTCATCCTGCTCCCGTTTCAACTGCAGCAGTACAATGGCGCCCACCACCATGGCCCCTCCGACAATCTGAAGCGGCGCCAGTCCTTCCCCCAAAAAGAGATAGGCAAAGAGACCGGCAGAGATCGGCTCCAGGGTCGCCGTAATGGTCGCGCGGGTGGACCGGATAAGGTTTATGCCCATAAAGAAGAGGGCAAAGGGGAGGACAGTGCCCATGACCGAGATGTAGAGCATCCATCCCCACTGTCCCAGGCTGTATCCTGCCCGCAGATAGTGAAAGGGCGGGTAGAAGAGGTGCCAGGAAAGGGTTGCGAAGAGAAATGCATAAAAGAGCACGGTCCATGGGGTGTACCGGTGCATCCCTTTCTCACCCAACAGCGTATAGGCAGCAAAGCAAACCGCTGAGGCCAAGGCGGAAACGATCCCCACCCAGTTCATTCTCAGCAGCTCAAAATGGTACCCCCCCACCACGAGGTAGCACCCCGAAAGGGAAAGAAGAAGAGAGAGGGATTTGGTCAGGGTCAGGCGTTCCCTCCAGAAGCAGACGGCATAAAATGCCACCAGGATCGGCGCCAGATACTGAAGGAGAATGGCCGCAGCCACCTGGATCTTGCTGAGCGCGTAAAAATAGGTGATCTGCACAAGGGCCATGGCGACCCCGCCTAACAGAAGGAAATAGATGAGGTCTCTGGCCCGGATCCTGAACAGGTTTCTGTCGCTCAGGCAGAAACCTACGGCCAACAGGACAGTCGATACAGTGACCCGGATCTGCACCAGTTCAAAGGGGGTGATGCCCCCGGAGAACAGGGACTTTCCGGCCACCCCCGATGAGGCCCACAGGACCGCGGCCCCGACGACATAAAGATATCCCTTGACAGGGTTTGATGGCATGGCATCATTCCGATAGTTGAAAAGGCCTGGTAGATCTGTGCGAAAGTGCCGCGGGAGCTATGCCTCGCTTCGACCCATAACCAGAAACCAGTTAAGTTCCACGTTTTTCAATCGTCAATTGTCAATAATCAATCCAAAGATCCTGCCAGAGGGATAAGGAATAGGCCATGCGTCATCTCTTGACAGACGCCCCGGCATTGGTTGCACATATATTGCGTGTGCTTAACGAGAAAAGCGGCGATGCACCCCTTTTTCCGGAGGGGGTCTCCGCTTCCCCGGCCGCCTCTGCCGTACTGCTTCTCTTGGGCCGGGAGCCTGGTCAGCCGGCTCTGTCTCCTGAACCTTGTCTGATTTTTAACAAGCGATCCATGAAGGTAAGGCAGCCGGGAGATCTCTGCTTCCCGGGCGGCCGGATGGCGCCGGGTTCGGACATCTATCTGTCCAGGATACTCCGTCTCCCCCTCTTTCCCCTGGCACGCTGGCCTTACTGGCGGCACTGGAAGCGGCTCCGGCCAACAGAAGCCCGGAGACTGGCCTTCCTTCTTGCGGCCAGTCTCCGTGAAGGTCTCGAGGAGATGCGCTTGAACCCCCTGGGAGTGACCTTCCTGGGTCCCCTGCCCCGCCAGAAGCTCGAGATGTTTGATCGGGTCATCTACCCCATGGCAGGCTGGATGGGCCGTCAGAAAAGGTTTTTCCCCAACTGGGAGGTGGATAAAATCGTCTATATGCCGCTCCGGGACCTGTTGAACCCGGATGGCTATAGATGTTATCGTCTGCAAATGGGCCCCCGGCCGCATAACCGGTCTCTTGCAGGAGAGCGTCAAGGAACACCGCCCGTCTCCCAGGACTTCCCCTGTTTTGTGCATCGAAAGGGAAACGAACGGGAGGTCCTCTGGGGCGCCACCTATCGGATCACCACGCTCTTTCTGGACCTTATCTTCGGTTTTACCCCGCCCCCCGTAAAGACCCTTCCCATCATTGAAGGGACCCTGCATGACACGTATATTACCGGGGCCGGGAGATCGCAGACCGGATAACCCGCTATTTTTTGTGCGCCTCCCCTTCTTTAAGATAAAACCGCCACTTGCAGAACATGTCTTCAGGATGGGGATCCGGGGGCGCAAACAGGCATTCGACCTGAATCCGATCATCGACTGCGCGGGCAAATCCTTCAAACTCCCCCCGGTGCATCTCTTTGCACACAAACTCCCCCAAACCCCTTTTGATCCGCGCCTCCTGGGTCGGACAAGATCGCACGGATATGATCACCTCATCTTCTGAAGGCTCGATGTCATACCCCACCAGGATGCACCAGGGGAACAGCCTCAACGCCTTTACAAACCCTTCCAGGCCATTTTCTCGGATATCAAATCTGGGCACGAGGTCCTTTGCCGCCATGCCGGCCACCCGGCCCCAGACCTGCTCATTGAGGCGTTCAGCGGTCGGCTGGTCAAAGCGCTCGGCCACATGAATAAACCAGAAGGCATCCATTACCCGGTAGTGCCACAGGAGAAATTCAATGTACTTTCTGAGGTCCGGGGCCTCCATATCCTCGAAGATCTCAAGGTCCATATCCCCTCCTATAGGATTTGTGATTGTCGATTTACCCCGCTTGAAAGCGGGATTGATTGAATAACGGCTTGAAAACAAGAGGATGCATAGCCGGAAACCAAACTTTTTCTTGAAGGCATATCTGGTTTCAGAGTTTTGGTTTCTCGTTGCCGATCCAATGACAATTTCACATTCCGGGCGTGCCGATTGGGAGAAGGAGAGACGGCAGGATATCCCTGATCGCCATATGCCAGGCGCGTCCGAGGCCTGCCAACGCCGTACCAAAATCCCGTTTCATGCGCAGGAGATCTGAAACAAGGGTAGGCTTCAGAAAAAGCCTTCGTAAAAGACGGAAGAGGCGGACACGCCCCCTCTGATTGATGAAATCGAGGAAATCGTCGGGAATGGAACGGCCTGCTGCATCGCAGACGGCCCGAAAAGCAAAAAAGGGGAGACCCGCGTTCCCGGCAGCCGCAGCTACTGCCGCGCTCTCCATGTCCACGGCCAGTGCCTTGCTTTTTGCAAAGAGCGCGTGTTTATCCCCTGCCGAAAAGACCGGTCCTGGAACGGTAATGATGGGGCCGCTATATGCAGAGATGCCTTTGTCCATGAGCCCTGCATGCGCCATATCGACAAACGCGGAGTTCCCTTCCCAGATCTGCTTGAATTGGTTTCCCTTTTCTTCCATCACCGAGTCGGCAAGGACCAGGTCTCCAGGCATCAGGTCCGGGGACAGCCCCCCTGAGACCCCTGAAACGGCCAATGCTGCCACCCCTTCTCGGATCAGCCACCGGGATGCCATAGAGGCGTTTTTCGCTCCCATGCCTGAGCGCGCCACAACAAGATGGGTGCCCTCAGTCAGACGGGATCGCCGGAACAAACATCCCTCGGCGTGCTGCCATCGGCCGTGACCGATCAGGGCACTTGCCTCGGCATTCAGCGCGACGACCAGGCCGATGGCCGGATTCATGATCTGATTTTTAATGAAGGAAAGGAAAAACCGGCCGGAGATGGAAGGCTCACCTCTTCCTGCCGGGTGGCCCTCCCGGTACGGAGTCTCCGGTATTCGCCCAGGGCCCAGAGAGGGAAAAACTGGGCGTAGCCGTGATAGCGCAGATAAAAGACATTGGGGAACCCGGTGCCTGTGAAGATCTGTTCGTCCCAACGGCCTTCGCTGTCCTGACGGGTGATGAGATAATGGATCCCGCGCTGGACCGCCGAACTCTCCACTTCGCCAACGGCCATGAGCCCCAACAATGCCCACGCGGTCTGAGACGCTGTGCTCTCACCCTTGCCGGCCAGGGAGGGGTCCTTGTAGCTGTAACAGGTTTCTCCCCATCCATTGTCTGGATTCTGGCACGATTTCAACCACTCAATCGCCTTTCGGATGTATGGCTGGGAAACATCTTCACCCAGACGGCCGAGGCCTTTCAGGACAGACCAGGTACCATAAATATAGTTGACGCCCCACCGACCGAACCAGGCCCCGCAGTCCTCCTGTTCCCTGCACAGGAAATCGACTCCCCTGGCAATGGGTGGGAAATCACGACCATATCCGAGCATGGCCAACAACTCGATGCAGCGTCCTGTCAGATCGGACGTGCTCGGATCCAGAAGGGCGCCATGATCGGCAAAGGGAATATTATTGAGGTAGAGGTAGTTATTGTCGATATCAAATGCGCCCCACCCCCCGTCTGAACTCTGCATGCCGATCACCCAGTTTACCGATTTGGCAATCTTCTCCTGATACGCCTCCTGAGTCAGGACACCGGCCCGTAAAAGGGCCATGATGACCATCGGCGTGTCGTCGACATCCGGATAGAAGGTGTTTTCGAACTGAAAGGCCCATCCCGCCGGTTCCAGATCAGGGGCCCGGTACGTCCAGTCCCCGGGGACCTGGATCAAATTCTCAAGGAGCCAGTCTATGGCCTTTTGAACCGCCTCGTTTTCCGGGGCCACGCCCGCTTCAAGCACTGCCGATAGGCTCAAACAGGTATCCCATATGGGAGAAACGCATGGCTGGCAGAATGCCTCGTCTCCGTGATCTACCAGGAGATCGTCGATCGCCCTCAGCCCACGGATAATATCGGGGTGACCATCCGAATATCCCAAAACCGTGAGGGCCATCACCGCATTGGCCATGGCCGGAAATATGGCGCCGATTCCCCCCTGGCCCTGCATCCGCTCCACGGTCCAGCGTTCGGCAAGCCGGGTGGCCCTTTTCCGTGATGACCGGGGGAAAAGGGGGTCGGCCATTTTCAAAATGCGGTCCAAAAAAATAAATAGATTCTTGATCAGATTGCGGGGAACCAGGTGATCCAGATGACGGAACTCATGCGGCGGTTCCACAAACAGTTCCGACACGCCTTCCTCCGGCCTCAGTCGGCAGACGGGCCGCCTGGCGTTGAGGATCAGGAGGGGAACAATCACCGTCCGAGACCAATAGGAAACCTTCTGCAGATGAAAAAAGAACCACTTCGGCAGCAGCATGATCTCGATGGGCATGGCAGGGGTTGTTCCCCAGGGGACCTGCCCGAACAGGGCCAGGGTGATCCGGGTGAAGACGTTTACCCTGGCGGCGCCCCCCAGGCCCAGGATGAACTCCCGCGCCTTGATCATGTGGGGTGCGTCCGGTGAGTCTCCCAACTGTTTGAGGGCAAAGTAGGTTTTGACCGAGGCGCTGATATCGTCTGCGCCCGCGTGATACAAGGGCCATCCTCCGTCCTCAAGTTGCCTGTGACGCAGATACCGGCCTATCTTTTCTCTGAGTTCCGGGGCGGTTTCACGGCCCAGGAATCTCTGAAGAAGGATATATTCCGACGGAATGGTCGTATCTGCTTCCAGATCGAAAACCCAGTATCCTTCAGCGTTCTGGATGGCCAGAAACCGGTCCCTGGCCCTCTCAATGACCTCATCAAGTCGTTTGACTGAAAACAAAGAGGTTGTCGGCGCTGCTGCCTTTGCAGCGCCCTCTCGGGCAGGGGCAGATTCCTTAGTGGGACGCAGATCTCTCTTTGGGCTGGTAAAGGCCTTAAGCGCTGTGCGAAAACTCTGTTTCATCAGTTGCCTCAACTGTTTCATTAAGGAATAGCGCTGTCACCATCTGATAACCCTCGAGACCTTATGAACACGTCCCTTTCGGACAATTTCTCTGTTCCGTTCGGATCTGAAAATTCACAGCGAGCGCATTCCCCGTTGCTTGCCATTTGGCGATATTTACAGCGGGATTAGCGAGCGAACTTAACATAAAAGGCATTCTCCTTAAATTTGGGAGAATCCCCGTCCTGCTGCTCAAGCGGAACTGCCGGGTTCTTCAATCTCGAAATGCGGCACCTCTTCCTATGGTTCGTCCCGCTGAAGCCGGCGTAGCAGGTATGCGCCCGGGTTCTGAACCCCGGTCAGATGCTAAATATCCTCACAGAGGCCCAAAAAAGCGCACTTGCCAAAAGTCCTGCATGATAGAGCAATATATAGAGCGGGATGTATATTTCAATAATAATATTATAGCCCATATATATGAATATTTTTAAAAATTCAAGTAAAATGAACAAGGCGGACGGGTTTTGTTCTGCCTCTATCCAGAAACGCGACCCCGCTTACCGTTATTGTTACGGCGTTGAATGTTTCTTCCACCTTCCCTTTGAGGATATAGGGACGTGCTGCGTTCAACATATGACAACATTTGTGGTACACCTTCGGGAAAAACACGGCCTCATAAGGGGCGGTAAGGTCCTCAAAGGTCATGAATTTCATCGGTTCCCCATCTTGTGCATGCACCGTCTTTCCGGCGACAGGCCATCCGATGGTGGTTACCTCTCTGCCGATCTGGGAAGAAAGGTCATCGGCCCGGACATAATCGAGGCTGTTCAGAACATCACTATAAAGGGCAAGGGGGTGGACCGAAAGGATAAAACCGAAGACCTCGGATTCGTGCTGCAGCATGACCTGCCTTGGATACCGATCCCGGCCGCAGGCTGCATCAGGGGCCGGGGCGGCCGCCGTGGCAGGGGCAAAGAGGCCGGGCGACCTTTTTTCCGTTTCCCGGGCGAAAAACCGGAGCGTCTCCCACATGAGACCGGGCCTGGAGGCGCCCCGGGCCATGCCGTCAAAACAGCCCCCCTTGATGAGGACCTTGACATCCTGGAGATGGAGATGGGGGACGGTTCGACAGAGAAACTCCTCAAGAGAGCGAAAGTGTCCCCGCTTCATCCGTTCATGGACAATCGCCTCCCTGGCCTCCTGCGAGAGGCCCTTCAACTGCATCAGGCCGACCCGTACCTGCCGGTCTCTGCCGAGATAGGGGATCTCGCTTTGGTTGATATCCGGGGGGAGGATCTGAATCCCCATACGCCTCGCCTCTGATATATAACTGAGGGTGGTGTAGTAGCCCCCCTGGTTGGAGATAACCGCTGCCATGAACTCGGCCGGGTAATGGGCCCTGAGCCAGGCCGACTTGTAGGCCACCAGGGTGTAGCTGGCAGAATGGGGTTTGCAGAAGCTGTACCCGTCAAAGCCGGTCATCATCTGCCAGACCGCTTCGATGACCCCCCGCTCCACCCCCCGGTCCGAGGCCCCCTGGACAAACCGGGCATAAAAATCTCTCAGCCGTTTTCCCTTATGCTTCTTGCTGACCGTCTTTCTGAGGGTATCGGCCTCGCCAGGGTCGAACCCGGCCAGGTGGATCGCGGCCTGGCTCAACTGCTCCTGGAAGACCATCACCCCCAGGGTTTCTTTCAGGACCGGCCCCAGCAGGGGATGGGGCGGGGACCAGGGTTCCCCGTGAAGTCTGGATATCCAGGTGTGGATGCTCTGATTAGCGCCGGGCCGGATAATGGAGGTAACGATCACATTAAGGAGAAAGTGGTCCAGGGCCATATACTGGTCAAAGGTAAATCCGGATCTGACCTTGCTCAGGACCTGCCGCGTGGCAGGGCTTTCAAAATAAAAGACCCCGAACGTATCCCCTTCATAAAAGATCCGTATGGTCTTCAGGTCGCTGAGGGGATTCAGCCAGGCATAGTCGATGCGCCGGCCATGATTTCGCTCCACCCGATCAAGGGCGTCCCGGATGACCGCCAGGCTCCGGTTGCCCAGGATGTCGATCTTGACGAGACCTGCCTCTTCGACCGAGTCCTTTTCCCACTGGAGGACCTGCCGACCGTTACGGGCAATCTCCACCGGGCAATGCCGCCGGATCTCGTCCGGGACAATCACCACCCCGCCGCAGTGCGTGGCAAGGTGATTGAAATGTCCCTGCAACTGAAACGCCGCAGTCAGGATCTCGTCCCACGGTTTGCCGAAGGCCACCCCCCTCATCTTGGGATGCCGGGCCAGATCCTCCCATGCCCCGCTCAGATGCCATCCGAACCCGATCTGACGGGTCACCTGGCCGATCTCCGTGTCGGTCAGCCCGAAGACCTTGGCCACCTCCCGGATGGCCGATCGGGGGCCGAGGGTATTGTGATTCGCCACCATGGCCGTCCGGCGGTTGCCGTACCTGGCAAAGACCGTGTCGATCACCTGATCCCGCTCATCCCATGGCACATCCACATCGATGTCCGGGGGGTCCATCCGGTCGGGGTTCAGAAACCGCTCGAAGAAAAGATGGTGCTGGATCGGGTCCACATGGGTGATCCCCAATGCATAGGCGACAATGGAGGCGGCAGCGCTCCCCCGGCCGCAGGATCGGCAGGCCTGCTTCGTGATGTCCGCAACCACCAGAAAATACGATGCAAATCCCTTCTCCCGAATGATCCGCATCTCATGATCCAGCCGCGCCATCACCTCGGGGGTCATTCTGCCGTATCGCCGCCGGCACCCGTCCCTGGCGGCCTGGTAGAGGCGATGGTAAGCCTCGTCCGGGTCGAGGTTTTTAAAGGATGGAAAAATGATCCGGTCCGCATCCCAGTCTACGAGGGCCGACTCCGCCACCTTCAGGGTGTTGGCAATGGCCGTGGGGGCGTGGGGATACTGATCGATCATGTCCTGGGGGGCGTTTAAAAAACTGTGCTCCCGGCAGGTGTCTTCGGCTGAAAGTCTGGAGAGCTTTCTGTTGAGGGAGACGGCCCTCAGGATCCGGTGGAGTCGGAACTGGTCCTTCCGGACCATATAGACCCGGTTGGTGGCCAGGGGAGGGATGCCGGTCTGCCGGGAAAAGGCGTGGCACCGGGCCATCTGCCAGCCAGGCGACGTCTCCACAAAGAGGTCCCGGACGCCATCGCGTTTAAAGATCTTGAGGAGGCTGAAATCATCGGAAAAGATGATGAGTCCCCGGCGTCTTTCTCTGAGGGACCGGACCAGGTCAAACTCGTCGTGGCAGTGAAGGGCCGAGAGGATGTGGCACAGGTTGGCGTATCCCTCCCGGTCCTTGACGATCACGACCGCGCGGCGTCCGTCGTGCAGGAGTTCACTCCCCACGATCGGCTCAATACCCGTCTCTTTCGCCATTCTGGCAAAAAAGACCAGCCCGTAGAGCCCGTTGGTGTCGGTCAGGGCAAGCCGCTTCATGCCCAGGTCCCTGGCGGCCCCACAGAGTTCCTCGATGGTCCCGAGCCCCCAACCCCTGGAATAATCGGAATGAACATTTAGATGGATGAAAGACATAATGTAGGCGTTAGGCACAAGGCGTTAGGCATTAGGCGCAAGGGGCAAGGGGTCTCCTCATCCTGACGTGCAAACTACAAACACCGATCAAAGACACGCCCAGCCGGTACTTGATGGATGCTTTGAGCTTTTTGCTTTCAACTTTCAGCTCCTGCCTCACGCCTTGCACCTTCCATACATAATAACATTTTCTCCATACCGTTCCCGGATACGATCCAGTGTACGGGTGAGCGTGGATCTCCTCTCTTCATCCAGGGACGGGGCATCAAAGAGGGCCAGTTGCGGGTCGGGCCGGGAAAATTCCCGGAACCATGCCTTGATGAACCCCACCCGGACCCGCCGGGTGCATTGTTTAAAAAATAATTTTTCCAACGGTGCATAGAGATCATGATCCTGAAAACCGGGCCGGGGCAGTTTCAACCGCCCCCCTGTCTCCACATGGTCGGCATACCGGATCAACAATCCGGCCTTTCGGGGGATCAGCCCCTGTTTTCGCATCCGCCAGCCGCATGTCTCCACCAGCCGGTAGAGGTATCCCAAGAGCCTTGAATCATCGACTTCTTCCTGGGGGAGGGTAATCGCTTCGGCGATCACAGGCGCCCTGGACAAGGGGTACACCGGCGTGGGATCGATCCCCAGGGCCCTCTCATGGATCACGTGGGCCTGCCGGCCGAAGATGAGTGCCAGACGGTCCAGATCCAGGGCCGCCAACTGTCGAATACGGACGATGTTCAGCTCCTCTGCGAGGAGCTTCCGGCGTACGGGACCGATGCCGGGCATCAGCCCGATCTTCAGGGGGGCCATGAAGCCGGCCTCCCGGCCATGATCCACGTTCAGCACCCCATCGGAGGGAACGGCCCGGGAGGCGATGCTGGAGACCATTTTATTGCCGGCAACCCCGGCAGTCCCCATGAGACCCAAGCGCTCCCGAATCTCGTTCCTGAGACGAGAGGCCGCGTCCCTGGCCGCGCCCCAGAGCCGCTCTGTACCCGTGAGATCCAGATAGAGGTGTCCCGGCCGGGCAGGCTCGTAGCAGGGCGTGTACCGGGCCGCGACCCGGGCAAGCTCCCGGCAGGCCTGTTCTGCGGCCTTTGGGTCCGGGGGGAGGACCGTCAGACCCGGGCAGCACGCCCTGGCCTCCTGAAGGGACATCCCCTTGAACACCCCTTCGCTCCGGGCCTCCCGAGAGACAGAGAGGACCAGGGACCGCCCTGACCGGGCCGCGGCCACAGGCCGATATCTCAACTCCGGCCGGGAGATCCGTGCCACGGCAATGAGAAGGGCCGGTACGTGGAAATGGATGATGTGGCGGTTCACCCTACAAATACCTCATCACCCCCACCACCTTTCCCTCAATGCGAAGGTCACCCTTGTTGACCCGGATCGATTCCATCCCTGCATGGGCAGGCCGGAGTTCGATGTGCCCCTTTCCCCGGTAATACCTCTTGACCGTCGCCTCGTTGTCGATCAGCGCCACCACGATATCGCCGTTCTGCGCCACGGGCTGCCGCCTCACCACCACGAAATCGCCGTCCAGGATCCCGTCTTCTTCCATGGAATCCCCTGCCACCTGAAGCACAAAGCACTCCCCGCTGCCGGCCATGGACGGCGGGACCTCCACCACGCTCCGGTCTTCGATGGCCTCGATCGGCCGCCCGGCCGCCACCCGTCCTAACAGGGGAAACTCGAACCGCCTGTTCTCCACAGGGCTGATGACCTCGATGGCCCGTTTCCGGTTCTTTTCCTTTGGCAGCCGGATATAGCCCTTCCGCTCCAGGATCTTGAGATAGGTGGTGACCGTGTTATATGACGCGAAGCCGAAATGCGCGCAGATCTCGTCAAAGGAAGGGGCCGTTCCCCACGATTCCACATATCGGGAGATATAGGCCAAAAAGTCCTTCTGTTTGTCTGTTAATTTCATGGTCTCCTCCTCGCCCAGAGGGTTGGGCCGCGGTTGGGTAACGGGTCTCATTACAACCGGAAATCTCCTTGACCTTCAATGCATGCAGAATACTGTAAATTAAACTGAAAGTCAACAGAAAAAACGATCGTCTGTAAAGGGTGGGCACTTCTTGAGAGGTCATCGCGCGCCTGTATCAGACAGAGTTCCGAGGCATACGCTTTTCAGGCATCCTTACCCTGTTTTGTCTTGCCGCATTTCATCAATTTTCATTTGGTTGTTCGGTCTATCCGAACGGAAGGGCAGGGGTGGGGGTCTGCAACATGTAACCTTCTATTTTCTGTCAAAAGCCAACGTACCGGATAATATAAG
>CAYPDL010000050.1:0-28070 GCA_964409475.1 uncultured Desulfobacteraceae bacterium
GTCGTCAACTGGGAGTATCAACCTCTGCTATTTCGAAGATACTTGACAGAAACAAGAAGAATTCAATCTAGTCAACAACGTCCTCTGTGGATTACTATGGATTACGTATCTCGTGGATTGGGCCGTGGCCCTGGCCCTGGAAGGAGAAGAGGGGGGCGAAATCCGGAAAAGACAATTGGCCGATGAGATTCTGGCCTCAATGAATGGGGGCTATTCTTTCGGATGGTTCGACACGGCCCTGTCCACCTCACTGGCCATATGGGCCTTGAACCTTTCAGGATACACCGGGCGCGCCCTGCTCATGGCCCAGTTGCGACTGCTGGACTTTATGGAAGAAGACGGACGATGGCCGGAGGCGACGCCTTTCTATTCCACCATTTCCGCTCACCCGGAAGGGGTTTCAACAAGCCTGAGCGCCCATTTGTCGTGGAACGGACGCCCGGACGGCGACATAAAGATTAATAATGAGATTCACCACATCTCTTTTTACCGTGACACACATCGATTGATATCCACGGCTGCAGCGGTTTTGGCTCTAAGCATAGATACCCATCCGGAAATGACCGGCGGGGCTGAAATGCGGGATGCAATGGAAAGGGGCCAAGGCGGCCATCCAAGATATCTATCTCACACCCATATAGAATACATTGAACGATACGCCCTGCCCCCTTATTTGAAAAACCGGGCGTGAAAGAAGCGGGGCTTTCGAGTGGATTTCTCCAAGGGGGCTTTTTTTATAGTCAGATGATCTGCCCCACAACCGCGTTTTAGACTGAGTGTCTCTGGAATTTTTCTGGCAAAATGCGAAATCTTGCGCTAAAAAGGAACCAGAGAACACGATAGCGGATCATAATCTCCCAATGCAGGCGCGATGCACCCCGGTAACCTGGGTGCATTGTCCCAGACAGGCTGGGGAGAAGAACCTGCGACTGATTCCACCCGTATTGAAAAGATGAAAAGATGAAAAAAACAGCGCTGAATATATGTTGCATCTGCGTCTTGACGCTTTTTGCCTGCACCAAGGAAGAAGCGGCCCAACCGCCGCCGCCTCCTCCGCAGGTGACCGTTTATCAGACAGAGGCGCGCGAGGTGCCTATCTATCAGGAATTCGTGGGACAGATTTATGGATACAAGGACATCGCCATTGCCGCAAGGGTGGAAGGCTTTCTGGAAGGCATCCATTTTGAAGAGGGGTCGCGTGTGGAGAAGGGGAAGCTCCTCTATACCCTCGAAAGCCAGCAGTTCGAGGCCGATGTGGCGGCCAAGATGAGCGGTGTGGCCGGGGCCAAGACCGTGATGACCGAGGCCAAGACCTATCTGGATAGGATCCGGCCCCTGGCTGAGGAAAAGGCGGTCAGCCAGAGCGACCTGGATTCGGCCCAGGCCCAGTATGATGTCGGCATTTCATCGATCAAGGCGGCCGAGGCCAATCTCAGGGCCGCGAAGATACAATTGGGATATACCAAAATCTATTCGCCCATCAACGGGATCATCGGCAAGACAAAGGCCAAGGTGGGCGATTTTGTGGGCCGGTCCCCCAATCCGATCATTTTGAATACGGTTTCCCGTATCGACACGGTACTGGTGGAGTTCTTTATTACAGAGTCTCAGTACCTCATGCTCATGCGGCACTTTCTCGCCCAGGCGAGGCCCGGAAAGCCGGAACCTGAGGAGAAAGCCGATCTGGAGCTGATCCTGTCGGACGGGTCGGTCTATGAGCACAAGGGAAAGGCCGATTTTGTCAACCGGGAGGTGGACCCCAGTACCGGCGCCATCCTGATCCAGGCCTCGTTTGCCAATCCCGACGAACTCCTTCGGCCCGGGCAATTCGCCAGGGTGCGCGGGGTGGTGGAGATCGTAAAGGAAGCGATCCTGATCCCCCAGCGATGCGTCATGGAACTGCAGGGGTCTTTCAGTGTCTATGTGGTAACGCCGGACAACAAGACCCAGGTAAGAGAGGTCACGGCAGGTCCCAAGGTCGGGTCCTTCTGGCTTATTCGCAAAGGCCTTAAACCGGGCGAGCAGGTGGTGTACGAAGGCCTGCAGAAGGTGAAGGACGGGACCGTGGTCGAGCCCGTGGTCGCCGAGATCCCCTACCCGGATGGGCAAAAGAAGTAGCGAAGAGAAGTGACTAAAGTTGAAAAGCGGCAAGGAGTACCAAGCAAGGAGCAAGGAGCAGGGAGCGAGGAGCTGAAAGCTGAAAGCAAGTAGTAACCAGCAACGAGCATCCAGTATCAAGAATCCAGTAACCAGCACCCAATAACCAGCATGCCGGATCATCAACCTGCCAGGGGTAACTTCTTCGTCAGACGTCCCATTGTGGCCATGGTCATCGCCATTGTTACGGTGATCGTGGGCCTGGTGTTCCTGGGCGGGCTTCCGGTGGAGCAGTACCCCAATATCACCCCTCCTATTGTGGAGGTGCGCGCCACCTATACCGGGGCCGATGCCATCAGCGTGGAGCAGTCCGTGGCCACCCCCCTGGAACAGCAGATCAACGGCGTGGACAACATGATCTACATGAAGTCCACCAACGCCAATGACGGCTCCATGACCATCCAGACCTCCTTTGACGTCGGCACCGACCCGGACATGGATACCGTGTTCACTCAGAACCGGGTGGCCGCGGCCACGGCCAAGCTTCCCGAAGAGGTCAAGCGATATGGCGTGACCACCGAGAAATCCCTCCCCAACATCCTGATGCTCATCGCCGTTACCTCAACGGACGGTCGGTACGATCAGCATTTCTTAGGCAATTACGCCCTCATCAACATCAAGGATATCCTGGCGCGCATCAAGGGGATCGGCCGGGTGAACGTCATGGGGGCCAGCGACTATTCCATGCGCATCTGGATACAGCCCGACCGGCTGGCCCGGATGGGCATCACCGTGCCTGAAATCGTGGACGCCATCCAGGCCCAGAGCGTGATTGTGCCGGGCGGCAAATTCGGGGCCGAGCCTGCGCCGCGGGGTACGGAATTCACCTATACGGTCCGACTGCCGGAGCGCCTCCAGTCGGAAAAGGAGTTCGGGGAGGTGGTCATCCGGACGACTGATAGCGGGGCCCAGGTCAAGGTCAAGCATGTGGCCCGGGTCGAGCTGGGGGTGGAGACCTACAACGCCTTTACCCGGCTCGATGGCCGTCCGTGCGCCATGATCGCCGTGTATCAGGCCCCCGGGTCCAATGCGGTTCAATTGGCGGAAAAGGTCAAGAAAACAATGACCGAGCTGTCGGAGTCCTTTCCGGAAAGTCTCCGATACGACATCTCGCTGGACACCACCCTGGCCATTACAGCGGGCATCGATGAGATCGTGGAAACCCTGTTTATCGCATTAGGCCTGGTGATCCTGGTGGTCTTTATCTTCCTCCAGGACTGGCGCGCGGCCCTTATCCCCACCATTGCCATCCCTGTCTCCCTGATAGGGGCCTTCATGGTGTTTCCCCTGATCGGCTTCACCATCAATGTCCTCTCACTCTTAGGGCTGGTGCTCGCCATCGGCATTGTGGTGGACGACGCCATTGTGGTGGTGGAGGCGGTCCAGGTCAATATCGAGGCTGACATGGACCCGAAAACCGCCACCATCAAGGCCATGGACGAGGTCACCGCGCCCGTAATCGCCACGACCCTGGTCCTGGTGGCCGTGTTCATCCCCGTGGCGGTCATGGGGGGGATTACTGGGAGCCTCTACCAGCAGTTTGCCATCACAGTGGCGGTGTCGGTCCTCTTTTCATCGGTGAACGCCCTGACCCTCAGCCCGGCCCTCTGCGCCCTCCTGCTCAGGAAAAAGAGACCGCCGCGGGGTCCGTTAGGGGCGTTCTTCAGACTGTTCAACACGGTCTTTGACAAATCCACCAATGGGTATGTGGGATTTACCCGTGTGGTGACGCGAAAGATCTCCATCGGTCTGATCTTTGTCCTCATCCTCACCGCTGCCATGGGCTTCTTGGGCAAACGGATCCCCGGAGGATTCATGCCCGAAGAAGACATGGGGTATCTCATGGTCAATATCCAGTTGCCCGATGCGGCGTCCCTTCAGCGAACCGATGCGGTCTCCAAGAAGGTGGAGCAGATCATCCGGCAGCACGAAGAGGTGGAATTCATCACCACGGCCGCGGGATTCAGCCTCCTTTCGGGCAGCATGTCCTCCAATTCCGGCTTTATCTTTGTGTCCCTCAAGGACTGGGCCCGGCGCAAGATCACTGCCAATGGACTGGTGGCCCGCTTGAACCTGGCGTTTTTCCTGGGCGTCAACGAGGCCCAGGTGTTTGCCTTCGGTCCCCCGGCCATCCCCGGGCTGGGAAACGGTTCCGGGTTTTCGCTGATGATCCAGGACAAGGGGGGCGCCTCCCCGGCCTACCTGGCCGAGCAGACGGGGAAGTTTATCCAGGCGGCCATGAAGCGACCTGAAATCGGCTCCATCTTCACCACCTTTCGGGCCAGCGTTCCCCAGCGCTACATGGACATCGACAAAGACAAGGCCTTGAAGGCAGGGGTCTCTTTGAACAGCATCTACACGACCGTAGGGGCTTTTCTGGGAGGTTCTTATGTCAATGATTTCAATCTGTTTGGGAGACTTTACAAGGTATTTATTCAGGCCGAGCCCCAATACCGGCTGAATGAGGACCAGATCGATTTTTTCTACGTCAACAACAAAGAGGGCAAGAGCGTTCCTCTGGCCACCTTTGTCGCCATCCACGATATTGTGGGCCCGGATTACACCAACCGGTACAATCTCTATCGCTCCGTGGAGCTGACCGGAAGCCCGGCACAGGGCTATACCTCAGCCCAGGCCATGGCGGCCCTGGAGGAAACGGCCGGCCAGGTGCTGCCGGCGGGGATGGGGTATGAGTGGAGCAATATGAGCTATCAGGAGAAGAAGGCTGCGGGGACAGGGTCCATTGTCTTTATCTTTTCGCTGGTCTTTGTCTTTCTGATCCTGGCCGCGCAGTATGAGAGCTGGTCCCTCCCCTTCAGCATCCTGCTGGGAACGCCCTTTGCCATCTTCGGCGCCTTCCTGGCCCTCTTCCTGGCCCGGATGTACAGCGAGAGCTACGAACTCAACGTATTCGCCCAGATCGCCCTGGTGATGCTCATTGCCATGGCCGCCAAGAACGCCATCCTGATCGTGGAGTTTGCCAAGCTGGAATTCGACAAGGGCCTTTCTCTGTTCGATGCGGCCATCAAGGGGGCGCGGCTGCGATTTCGGCCCATCCTGATGACGGCCTTTTCCTTTATCCTGGGTGTGCTCCCGCTGGTGGTGGCGACCGGGGCCGGGGCCGAGGCCAGGGTGGTCATGGGCATGGCCCTGATAGGCGGGATGACATTGGCGACCTTGTTGGGGGTCTTCTTTTATCCCATGTTCTTTGTCCTGATCGGCAAGATCAGCCGGTACGAAAAAAAGCGGGACCTTCAAAAGGGAGCAGACTGACGGAGCCATGAACGCCAGACTCATAAAGACAGCAGTTCACATATTCGGCTTGTCGGCCTTTTTCTTCTGCACCGGGTGCGCCGTGGGACCGGATTTCAAGCCCCCTGTGGTTGAAACGCCGGAAAACTACCGGTTTGAAAAGATTCCCGTGGAGACCATGATCAACCTGAAGTGGTGGGAATTATTCGATGACCCGGTTCTTTGCACCCTTGTTTCCCAGGCATTGGACAACAACAAGGATTTGAAGATCGCCGCTGCCCGTGTGGAGCAGGCCCGCGCTTATCTGGGGTATACCCGGGCCGATCAGTATCCCGCCATTAACATCCAAGCCGGGGCCGGTACGGGTAATTTTTCCGGTGGAACACGGTCCGACACCCGAAATTCCTATGCCTATGTGGGACCGGCCCTGAGCTGGGAAATCGACTTCTGGGGCAAGTTCCGCCGGGCTACGGAATCGGCAAGGGCACAGCTCATGGCGTCTGAATATGCCCTGAGGACCGTTCAGATCGGTCTGGTATCCGAGGTGGTGAGCACTTACTATCTGTTGCTGGATTACCACCAGCGGGTAAACATATCCAGGGAGACCCTTAAATCGCGCGAGGAGAGCCTCAAGATCATTCAAAAACGGTTTGACAGGGGGATCATCCCCGAGCTGGATGTGAACCAGGCCCAGATCCAGAAAGAGATCGCTGCGGCCGCCATACCGCAGTATGAGCGGGCGGTGGCCACAACAGAGAATGCCTTGAGCATCCTGTTGGGGAAACTGCCCGAACCCGTCAAGACGGGCAAAGGCCTGAACCTGGAAACTGCACAGCCAAAGGTCCCCGTTGACCTGCCGTCCAACCTACTCGAACGTCGGCCCGACATCGTTCAGGCCATGTATCTGTTGGAGTCCCAGACCGCACAGATCGGGGTGGCAGAGGCCATGCGGCTCCCGGCCATTTCCCTCACCGGCATGCTGGGGCTTGCCAGCAGCGAGCTGTCGGGGATTACCTCGGAGGGGGGCGCCTGGTCGGTGGGCGGTGGCCTGTTCGGACCGATATTCGAGTTCTACAAGAACGTCCGGCGGGTCGAGATCGAGGAGGCCCGGACAAAAGAAGCCCTGCATCTCTATGAAAATACCGTATTGACGGCATTCAGAGAGGTGGAAGACGCGTTAGTCGAGATCGATACCTACAAGAGAGAGATGGCGGCCGTGAAGAAAAAGGAGAATGCGGCCAACAATGCAAACCGGCTGGCCCGGTTGCGATACGACAAGGGGGTCAGCAGCTATCTGGAGGTCCTGGAAACCGAACGGGCCCTGTTCTCAGCCCAACTGGAACTCTCGGAACTGAAGCAGCAGTATCTGAATGGATATGTTAAGCTGTACAAGGCCCTGGGCGGCGGCTGGATCACAAAGGATGAGATGGCCAAGGCAAAAGAGTCTACGACAAACTGAGTTGTCATCCCAGGCTTTTTATCACCTCGCTATTTTTCCGACGCATGTCTGTACGCACCTGGTGCACTAAGGCAGATTTGGGAGCCACTGGTATGCCGGCGCAACCAGTATGACCTGATCTCCGTTTGTTCTCCCAATGAAAATTGAAACTTTACTCTTTCGTTCTACGCACGGTTCAGAAAACGTACTCCAAAGCGAGCGAAAGGCCGACCTGCCTGGACCAGACCTCGACCCCGTGGTGAAAGGTGAAATCCATGTCTAAGGGTTCGTTGAGCAGGCGATGAGACCCGGTGGTGGACAGCCACAGGAAATCCAGCTCCAGGCCGATGGTGAGGTTTTCCAAAAGCCCGGCCTTGAGGCCGAGAAGGCCGTGCCAGGCCTGACCGCGCGTATTCTCTAAGGTGAACCGCTGGCCTTCTCTGAGCAGGTGAAGATCCTCGTTTTCTCCCTGCACATAGGCCCAGTCCACCTGCATGAGCAGGTTGAAACGGTGCAGCGGGACATATTCCGACAGGTCGAGATCGGTTTTCAACCCGATGAAATACTGCCGGTAGGTCTGGGTAAACTGGATGCCGTCCCCCGGCAGGGGTTGGGGCGGGTATCCCTGTGCGTACTGTACTCCGTCGTGGGTGACCAGCCGAAAGTGCTGCCAGCGAAATCCGATCACCGGCCGAAGATCTATGGTTGAGGGGAGCCCCACCCAATCCGAAACCCTCAGATCAGCATCGGCCCTGATCGCGTAGCTGGGCTCGATACGGCAGTAGGATTCAGAATAAATTGTCCGAAAACCGGGGTTCTCGCCGTCGTCCCAGTCCGAGTCGCTCATCCTTCCATCGGCCTCGGAGGAAAGGCTTCTCAACGCCTCCAGACCCAGCGAGAACCTCGGGTAGCTGGCCCTGGTCTCTAACCCACCCCACCAGGAGTCCAGGGGAAACTCCAGGCGGCTCAGAGGGGCCTGATAGGGTGGAAAGGGATTTCCGAACTCGTAGGAGGTGTGGCTGTCGAGGAGCCGCCTGATCTTAACTCCCACGGACCAATGGCCTGCCAGGAAAGAGTCTTCTTCCTTGTCCGTCTCGCCAAAGGCGGTTCCGGCCAGCAGAACCAGGATCAGGCCGAATCCGGCGAACAGCCAATTTCGGCCAGGTTTGAACCAAGTACTCATCCTTGCACCGCGGGATATCATTCCTGGCGACTGAACATGCCCAGAAACAGAATACCTCCTGTTTGGTTGTAGGCAGCACGGGTCTTTTGTTATGGGTTTCGTCTCACATTGGCCAGGAGTTGTCAAGGCCGGAATGATCCTTGCAGTAATTCTCATTCTTCGATTCAATAGACCGTATTTCCCGTTTGTAGTGTCGCCGTAAGGCGATTTTTCAGGGCCTCACGACTCCACCACAGACCTATCCTATCACTGCGAAAGGCAAATTGAGAATTTTTGTGATCGGTGAGGTCTATTCTTGCTGTCTATCGCATCTGTCAACGGGAGGTCTGGATGGCGTTGATGAAGCAGGAGGAGTCGTCGGATCCGCCCGCCGGGGCCGGGACCCAGATAAAGCCGTCGCCCCCGGTCTCCCATCCGTGACCCCACGAAGATGGATCGGGCGAGCCAAGGGCCGGGCCGCCCGGCACGTGCTCGCCGGTTCCCCAATCCCCATCGCCCGGATACCCCGAGTCACTGACAAAGAGCGGCCCGCCGCCCCCTTCCGGCACCCACAGGGTCCATCCTCCCTGACCCAGTTCGTGTGCTCCCAAGGCCCGAAAATACTTCAGCTGGATCACGTATTCCATCCCCGGCGTGAGCCAGGCAGTCTGATCCGAGGGATCATTGGCCTCCAAAAACAGGGATTGCGTCTCCGCATCGATGCGCCACCCCCACCCGCTCAGGGAATCCGGAAAAACAACGCTGTAACTGGACGGTGCCACATCGCGAAGCCCGGTGATCTCCACCTGGGTACATCCATAGGTCGCCGCCGGATAGGTCTCGCCCTCTATGGCGATGCTTCTGGCGTTTGGGATGAGGAGATACTCGATGGTGCGTCGATCCTCCAGGAGTCGGCTGGTCATGACGGCGCTGCTGCGGCCGTGGGCAATGACAAAGACCGCCAGGGTGTTGTCGGGCCCGAGGGATGCCGCCGCGGATTTCATAGCGTTCAGGAGGTTCTCCTTGGAGCCGGCGCCCGAAAGCGACCAGGAAATGGAACGCTCGGGGGGGACCTTGCCGTCGGAAAAGAGGGTCGTTATGGCGCTCCCCTCCCAGCCGTAGTCATTCATGAGCATGTCCCGGCCCCCGGCAATGGTGTAGTCCCAACTGGTCAGATAATACTCGTTTCCGGCCCACATGCCGCTGAAAAGAATGGCCCGATCACCGGGGCGATACGCAAGAGTCCCGTTAGCGGCGTCGCCGCTGGCACCGAACTGGGGAAATTCCACCCCGCCCCAGTACCAGCGGTATCCGTTGGTGTTTCGAATCGTATCCCTGGCCGAAAGGTACGCCGTTTCAAAGGTGGGCGGCGTGCCGCCGGCGTCATATTGAAAGGCGTACATATACTCGTCATGAAATCCCCAGGTATCGGTCTGACCCGGTAGAAAGTCATTCAGTGATAGCCCAAATCCATGCCAGTTGTTGGCCGTCACCACGGCCGCATGATCCAGCTTCGTGAGATCGTCCACAAATCCACCCGAGAAACAACTCCCTGTGGAAAACATGAGCTTGCCCTTGAGCCCCGAAAGGGCCTCCAGGATCTCGCTGTCCCAGATCATCACCTGCTGATAGTCCCGAAAGGCGCTGGGTTTGCCGGCGCTGTAATCGTAGTATTCCCCCCGGACCTTTGACCCGGACGAAAAAAATATGGCCATCGCCATCGCCATCGCCATACAGATAAAAAGGAGCGGTTGTCTCATTTTTTTTTGAGCCGGCAAGAAAGCGCATATCCGATTGTTTTCGATCTTCTCGATCTGATCGAAATAGCTAAAGAGGTCATCTTCAGCAAACATCGGTGGATTCTCCCTGTATCCGTCTCAAAAGGGAATCCAGCAGGTTTTTGTGTTCCCTGTTTGCCTTGATGAGAACCTCGAGCGGCCTTCTTATCTGAGACATCTTGGATTCCGGAAGACCGCTTCTGCTGGCAATTGCCGCAAGGTGCCTTGCATAGATGGTAATGGCGCTCTCTTCCGTCTTTATCCCCTCTTGAATATCGCTGATCAATCCTTCCCTGGTCATTTTGTCAACCCCCTTATCCATTCATGCGGGGAACAGCCGGTTGGCCCTATACGGTTCCCGTATGAGACCGCTTGCACGCTGTTGATGCGCCAGTCGTATTCCTTGTTGACCTGAAACCACACAAGCCCGTTCAATTTCCATTCCCTGGCCGTCTCAAAGGCGTTTTTGATCCATAGACCCTTGTCTCCCCCTTTGTCCACCGTCGCCGTCTCAAAAACAAAAATGGGCTTGTCAGGGGCCAACCGGCGCAGCTTTTCGTAGGCAGGGCGGAACATGGCCGCGAACTCTCTCCACTGGCTGTCCCACCCGTTGATAGCCTTTGTCTGGGTCGTGCCCCAATTATATCCATCCATCCCCAGAATGTCCACATACGCGTCGCCGGGATAGTAGGCCTCCATCCGGTTCCAGGAGGCGGCTGAATCATAAGAGCGATCGGGAACGGATTCCGCATTGGGGCAGAAGACCCATAATACGTTTTGCACACCGGCCTTTTGAAACAGGGACGCCACATATCTGAACATGCGTCTGTAGATGTAAGGGCTTTCAGGTCCGTATCCGGAGGGTTCGGTTCCCCAGTGATACCGGGCGATGTTCATCTCGTGGGCGAACCGTATCATGAACGGCCTGTTCCACGATACCGCCTCTTTGGCAAATCCCTTCAGGTAACCATCGTACGCCCCGTCGAGAATGGACTGCCAGGGGACCATGGCCTCGCGACCCTCACTATGGTGCATCGGTTCCCAGGTCAGGCAGGGGATGGCCCCTGAATTCCAGATGGCATTGAGGCTTTCTTCTGGAAAGGGGCCAGATTTCTGATCTTTCATAGGTGGCCACTGAAGAAAGAAAACCACCATGTGAGGCGATACCTCGATTTCGTCGGTTACGCTTTTCAACCGATCTTTGGTGATGGGATATCCATCCAGGGCCACGCCAAAAAACAATGGGTTTGTACCGCATTGGGGCGACGACCCGGCCCGCAGGAATGATGGAAAGAAAAGCATGATAAAAAGCCAGGCCAGCAGGCAGTAATTCCTGGATATAGTCTTCAAAAAAAAGTTTTTGGGGTTCCGGGTGTGCATCATCTTGTTTTCAAGCCGCTATTCAATCGACAATCATAAATCCTATATCATGGGATCAGTTCCCCTCAGGGTTGTTGAAATAGAGCACCGAAGACAATATCAAAAAGTGGTAGAAACACCAGCACATATTGACGATGAGGGCGGCTATCGGCTCCCGTTCATAGATGATCCTGTTGATCCCCCAGATGATCGCGGAAAAATTCAAGGCGGCCATGGAGAGCTGAATCCATAGGGCCTTGAGCGGCAATTTCAGCGCCCCGACCTTCGGCGTGATGCCGAATGTCCCTTTGACGCCCAGAAGCCCTAAAATGGAGGCCTTGATATAAACCGGAAAGGTAATGGCCATCAGGAGCTGTCCCTGGATGATGTCTTTGAAGACATATTTGCGCTGCCTCAGGGTCCAGAAGAAGATTGTAATGGTGAGAACAAAATAGGGAATGAAGAATATGGCATAGATTTCCGGCCTTGCAAAATAGCTTGGTATGCTTAGGAACAGGTACAGCAGGGGACAGATGACCAGTATCAGGAAGACCAGGCCGATGAAGTAATGGGTGCTCGACAGGAAATATTCCCACCACTTTACAAGGACCAGTTGCCTGGGATTGTGCAGGAAGAACCCGATGACTTCTCTGAACAGGCCTACCGTGCCGAGGGCCCATCGGAATTGCTGCTTGAAGTATCCGCCCAGATCCTCAGGACCCATCCCGAACGCCAGCACCTTGCCGATATAGGCGGATCTCCAGCCCTTGAGGTGAAACTTCAAGGAGGTCGCAAAGTCTTCGGTCACCGATGTCTCGTCAAAACCTCCCACGTCCATCAGGGCCTCGCGTCTGAAGATGACATTGGTGCCGCAGCAGAACATGGCGTCGGTCAGGCTCTTTCCCTCGCAGATGTATTCGTAAAATACCGCCTGCTGTAAACCGGAGGCGCGTGCAATCCGGTTGGACTCGAAATTGGTATAATACTGTGGCGTTTGGATAAAGGCCAGCCGGGGATCTGCCTCCATCCTGGCCACGAGGGGCTCCACAAAATCGGGCAAGGGGTTCTGGTCCGCATCGAATACCACGATGTATTTCTCCTTATCCGGCTTTTTCATGCCTGAATAATCGTGACATCCAAATCCCTCCTTGGGGTTGCCTTCGATATAGTCGAGAAAATCATTGATCATCCCTGCCTTGGCGCCACGCCATCGACGCCGGAAGAGACACACCCCGATGCGCTGGCACATCTCGTCGATCGCCTCCCTGTAGCGTCTCCGCTCCTCGGGGTCCCGGCCGGGCAGATCGTACCGGGTGTCGTCCAGAAAATAGATATGTTTGTTGGGGTAGGCGAGGTTGTAAAAGGTGATCAGTGTATCCTCTACCACATCGAGTGGCTCATTGTAGGAAGAGACAATGATGGCCACGGGCGGATAGGTGGCAAGGGGCGGGGGGTCCTCATCGGTCTGCACCAGTCCTTTTCCGCGGACAACGATGTGGAAAATCTCGAGAAAATAGCCGATACCGTGGATGATGATAAACGTTTCGGCAAAAAGGAGAAAGAGGGCTGCAATCTTTTCATACCAATGATAATCCAGGATCAGGAAGAGGAAGGTCCTCACTATGAGGTACACCACGGCTAAGAGGATAGCCCCCATCGGAAGGAGGAGGAGGATAACCCGGCCCAGCCGGTATGGCATCTTCATTTTCATGGCATTAAAACCGACAGGCTCATGTGAAACTTCATTTGATTGATGATCGTCGATTGATGATTGATGATTGAAAAACCTGCAACCCACGCTGGATGCTGGTTACCCCTGAAACCCGAAACCTGAATCCCGCTGTGGCGGGAAAACCTCGCGTGAAACTTGGCTCTGGTTGCTGGATACTGGAAACTGAATAATGAAAATTCCGATTTTAAGTCCCCACTTCCCACTCCAAACTTCACACTTTAGTCACTTTAGCTCACTTTAGAATTGATACTTGATGTCGGCCCAGGCGCCTTCCGCATCCCACAGCTTGGATCGGTGGATCAGGCCCTTGATGCTGAATGTCCAGTGATTGAGGAATTCATAATGCCATCCTCCGCGGACTTCCACAGAGGGGTTATGCTCCGTGTCGGTCCCCACAGCCAGGGCCAGATCGTAAAAATGGAGTTGGCTCCCGCAAAACAGGAGTCTCGAGAGATCATGATACCATTCAAACGTTACTGCGCCGGCGTAGTAGTCATGGGGGGTCCAGTAAGGGTGGGTGATGTCAACGAGCTGGCCATCCACATAATGGTATACATCCTGTTTTCTGGTATTGCGGTATTCTCCGGTCAAGGCGACCTTAAATATCCTGGGATGGTCCGTAAATGAATACCCCGCCCCCAGCATGTAGTGCCGGCCGTCATTGTCATCATTGTAGCTGAGGTATCTGGCCTGTCCCAAGACCTCCAACCGCCGGGTGATATTGGAATTGAGGGACAACCACCATGAATCGGCCTGTATCCCCTGTCTGATTCCAAAATAGTTGTAGAGTTCGTCGGTTCTGTCATACCCCAGACCGACCTCCACATAATCCTTCAGATTCAGATAGATATGGGCGTAACCCGTATCGGTGTTCTGGAATTCGTCGTCTCTATATATCTTCTTGGTCCAGCCTGCCTCCCCTTTGATACAGGGATTTACTACGCCGCTGGCGCCGAGGGTAAAGCCGTTCGCCCCGTAGGAGTCATGGGTGTAGCTCGGATGCTCGATCCAGTGGTTACCGGTCAGGCTGAGATGGAACCGGCAGTCGATGGGGACGTCCACTCCCAGGTCGGTGCGATACCGGTCGATCTCCGTCAGCCCATCTCTCCCGCGTTCAGACCAGTAGATCTGTCCCAGTTTGAGCGATGGGTTGCGACGGATCTGCAAACGCTCCATGGCCTTGCCTGCCAGGCTGTGAAGCCTGTCCATGTCCAGAAGTCGCCTGTAGGTTTGTTCCTCACGGTTGCAAAGTCCCAGGGCGCATTCGAGCTGGGCGTAATCGAAGATCGCCTCTTCGTTTCCCGGCGTAACAGCGAGCAGTTCTTCATAGGCATCCATGGCCCGGGTGGGCCGACGGTTCCAGGTCAGACGTTTGCTCTCTCGTTCCAGGTATGCCGCCTTTTGAATGGCGAACGAGGGGTAGAGGCGGACCCGTATGGCGTCGATCTGGCTGTTTGTGCCTGTGGACAGGGCAGACTTTAGTTTTGTCAGATCTTTATTGAATGCCTCAAATCCCTGAAAGACCGATCCCTGGTCCGCACTCTCAGTCAGTTTGTGGACCGCGGCAATGAGTTCGGGATTGCCGGATTCCGCAGCAACAGGCCCCAGCGATCGGGCAAGCTGCTCATCAACGGGGGGCGCCAGAAGGGCCTCGTAGGCATCGAGGGCCGCATCCATTTTTTTGGCCCAAACGGCCGTGCGGGCCTTTTCTATTTGAGGAACCGGGTCGGCCGGGGCCATCCTGTGGATTTTGTCATATAACGCAATGGATTCGTCGTACTGTCGGTCCCACCCGAGTGCCCTGGCCCAGCCGATGAGGATCTTCCGGTTGTCGGGAAAGGTCTGTGAGAGGAGTTCGAATTGCTTTACTGCGAGATCATACTGGTGATCGATGGCAAGGACCTCGGCCAGGCCGATATGGGCGGGGAAATAGTCCAGGTCCCGCTCCAACGAGGCCTCGTAGCATTTGATGGCAATCTTATTGAACCCGTGAGCTGCATAGAGACTGGCCCATTTTGTCAGCGTCATCGCAGGTATGCCCCTATCCTGCAACAGGGCGTTCACAAATTCATCCGAGGCGGCGGTATCAGGCCCTGCCGCATAATACCGGGCTTCTACGTCCTGGGGATCCGCCTGAAGGGCTTCCGCAAAACAACCTCGGGCCAGATCGTCTTTCCCCTGTTCCAGGTATGTCTTTCCCATGCCGATACGTCCTTTAACGCGGCAGCATTTCATCTTTGACAATCTCGAGTAGATGCTCAGCGCCTCTTCATATCGCTTCTGGAAGAACAGGATATCCGCCTTCAGGAGAAGTGCTTCGGGGTCAGCAGGGTCAAGCTTAAGCAATCGGTCAACGAATTCGTTGCCTTTATCGAGGTTTTTCTCCAGCCGTTTCAGTTGGCTAAGGCCTATCAGGATTTCTCTGGAATCAGGTGTTTCAAGAAGGAATAGGTTGTAGATCCCTTCTGATTCAGCATACCGCTCCTGGCTTCTCAGCAAGGCGGCTAACTGCAGGGCGGCCTCCCTGTCTTCAGGATCGGCATTGAGATGCTTTTCGTAGATCCTCTCAGCCTTGTAAAAATCGCCCCACATATTCATCCGCTCCGCCAGCTTCAGCCTGATTTTCTCGGGGCGATCACTCAGTCGAATGGCCTCCAGGTAGAGGTCGCGGCACCGTTCCGCGTGTCCAAGCCCTCCCTCCAGGTCTGCCAGCGCAACGAGGGTTTCGGGATCATTCAGGGACGCCCCTTGAATACTCCTGGCAAGGGAAACGGCCTCTTGGGTATCTCCTTTCCGGATGAGGACACGCGCCATCTCCAGGCGTATCAAAGGATCTTCCGGTTTTTGATTTCTCAATATCCTGTATTCGTTGAGTGATTCATTCAGGGTGGCGTCATCGTATGCGAGGACCCTTGCAAGGGCCAGGCGGGCGTCAATATCCGTGATCCACTTATCTTCCGGGATCAGCCCCTGGGAGGTAGACAATGGCGCCCTGAACTGGCCTTCCTTTTCTTGAGGTTCCCCTTGGAGATGCACCACTATCCGAAAAGGATCTCTGAGAAAAACTGCATCGACCCCGTTTTTGTCTGTACCGAGATCAAAGACGACCCTCGCCGTGTCGCGGTCGAGCTGTCCCACCCTGATGGCTCTCAGGAGAGTCTTGTTTATGCTGTAATGCCGCTGAACCCCTGTCCCGATTCTTGCCTTTTCCAGGTCGATATAGAACCTTTCAGGGTCTCGCAATCGGTGCTCACGGAATTTCAGTGGGCCGGAGAGATAGATGACCGCCTCTATCCCCTTTGGGGTGCTCTCCCATGTCAGGCGGGTTAGGTGGATCAAGGCATGTGGGGCCTGAAGCGCGGACGCCGTTGAAGGGGCGATCAGGCAGACGTATAGGATGGCAAGATAGATGATGCGACCCTGTCTCAGTCCCGTTTTTGGGCATGGCGGGCAGTGGCGGGTATCCTGTCGAAGGCGGAATGATTTCACCCGGCCGAGGCGCATCAGTAAGATCGTCAAGAGGAAAGATGCCATATGTCAAGGTGCCTGATCAATAAGGAGGTTGACCTATTAAAACAGTAATCATTGAAAGCGTCAGTGGGACGATGACTCAATCAAGGGTCTTTTTCAGCTCAGCGGCCGCCTCCTCATGTTTGCCCGACCAGATGAGGACAAAGGCGTACCTCCTTCTGACCTGGATATCATCGGGTCGTGCATCCAGGATCTTTCGAAATTCATTGAGAGAGGCATCGTATTTCTTCTGCCAGCTCAACATCTCGGCCAGCTTGAGCCTTACGGCCTGGTCCCCGGGGTGGCTCTCCAAATAGGCCTTGTACAGGGGTTCTGCCTTTGCATAGTCTTTCTGCGCCACAAGGAGATCGGCCATCAGGACCTTTGTGTCCCCTGTGATGTCTTTCGGCGGGACCTGTTCCAATATCCGGGCAGCCGCCTTTTGATCGCCCTTCCAGAAGAGGACCTTGGCCAGTTCAATCTTTGCTTCCGTAAGACCGGGTTTCTCTTTCAGGACCTTTTCGTATTCAACGATGGACTCATCGTATCGCTTCACATAGCTGAGGACCTTGGCCAGTTCCCATCGGGCGACCCAGTCCGGAATATCCTCTCCGGGTTTCACAGTCACCGGCCTGCCCCCTTTTGTTTCGGTGGGCGATGTGCCCTGAGTGATCGATGGAATGGGAAATTTTTGGGCAGTTTCCTCTGAAAAGACAGAGGATGTCCCTAATAGACAGACACATAACAGCGACACGCATGTAAACAGAAGACATTGGATCTTTAAGCTTTTCATTTTTCCTCTCCCAAGGCTTTTCTGTATTCGACAATGGCCTCATCAAAATGGTCGGACCAGGACAAAACCCTTGCTAAAAGGATACGGATGGATCTGTTTTCGGGTTGCTCTTGAAGGAAGGTCTGATAGAGGGCGATGGCATTTTTGAATCGGCCGAAGGCTACATAGATATTGGCCAGTTCCTTCAGGGCCGAAAGCTTATCAGGGGTCTGATTGAGGATATTCTCGAAAAGCGTCGCCGCTTCTGCAAATTGACCGGTGGCAACATATGAGGTTCCCAGATGGTTCAGGAGTTTCGGTGCTTCAAATCCGTTTCTCAGCAGGCGCGTGTAGCAGGGGATGGCCTCTGCATAGGCCGTTTTTGAAAAGTAGCGTTCCGCCTTTCGGAACAGGACCCAATCGGGCTTGAACAGATGATAGGCCAGCGTAGTGAGAAGGGCAATGGCGATCAGGCTTGCTGCCAGAACAGAGCGTTTCATGAAGAGGCCTTTCGTGTGATCGGAGAATCAATGCTTTTCACATCAAACACTGACCATACCTGCCGTCAAGGTCCTCTCGGCCCTTTAAAGACACATGAAAGAGGATATAGGAAACATCCCAATCGGTCAAGGAAAAAGCCGTTGACAGTGCGGTCGACAAATATTACCGTCTTGATGCCGGTCATCGTTGGGGGCGTCAGGGAAAAGCTTTATGCTGAATACCAAATGATGCGGACCTGATGCGGATCGGGAATTCGGCGGTACAAGGAAGCCTTTAAGCGGGTTGAACACAGACTATGCCAGCCGCGACATTCCGATTCTATGAAGAGCTGAATGATTTTCTGCCTCCCGGGCGACGGAAAATCGATTTTCAGCACAGCTTCAAGGGGAGGGAATCTGTCAAGGATATGATCGAGGCCTTGGGCGTGCCCCACACAGAGGTGGATCTCATTTTAGTGAACGGGGTATCGGTGGACTTTGGATATATCTTGCAGGACGGAGACCGGATCAGCGTGTATCCGGTGTTTGAATCCCTGGATATCCGGGACGTCACCCATTTGAGGGAGATCCCACTGAGAGAAACCCGGTTTATTGCAGATGTCAACATCGGCGACATCGTGAAACATATGCGGGCCCTGGGCCTGGATGTCTATTGTGATCCCACCCTGTCTCCCCGCGATATCATCCGCATATCCAGAGCAGAAAAGCGGACGATCCTGACCAAGAGCAGAAAGCTGCTTAAACGCAGGGAGGTCATCCGCGGGATATTCATACGGTCTGGAACAATTGTCGAACAGATCAGGGGAATCATCGACTTTCTTTCTTTACGTAAAGCAATTACGCCTTTTTCAAGGTGCCTTAAGTGCAACAGCCCCCTTATCAGGGTTACGAAGGAGAGCGTTCTTGACAGGATTCCCCCAAAGGCCAGGGAGTTTTATGACGAATATTCATATTGTGACGGATGTGACAGGATCTACTGGCAGGGGACCCATTTTGCCAGGATCAAGAAGCTGGTCGATGAGATTCTGGCCAAGTGAAAGCCCCTGGGAGGATCCTGGTTTTTTCGCTTGAGACGCGGCTGCAAAACTGTTAGTTTCCAATCAAATGATGAAGCGACGGCGATCGTGACAGAACAAGGGACCTGGCGGTATCCGGGCTGCCGCGAGGTTTGGGGCGGTATGTGAACGGCCTGACAATCCTTTAAGACAAAGGAGAAACGGATGAAGGTGAAAGTCCTTGAAAAGATTAAATTTGCCCCCGGCAAGTGGAAAGAGGCGGGCCAGTTGCTGCAAAGCTTTAAGGACCTGGCCGAGAAGAAGGGATACCCTCCATTCAGGATCTATGTTTATATCAGCGGCGGCGATGCGGTACAGACCCTGACATTTGCAAGCGACTGGGACAGCCTTGCCCGCATGGAGACATTGATGGATAGGATGATCGGTGATCCGGAAATGATGAAGATGATGGAGAAGTGGGCAGGGGTCGTGGAAAGCCATGAGGTCTCCATATTGAAGGAAGTATCCCCGGAAGAGCTTGGCATGGTGTAAGGCAACGGCCCAGATGCGGGTTGACTTGAGGCCCGGCCTGTGCCCTTTGGGTCGGGCGCTTTTTTTTGTGTGTGAAAATCGAGACGCCTTTCAACCACGATCTGCACGAATAGCACGAATGAGATAATTCCGTTTTTAACAGGGAGAGATGGTTGAATCATCTACCGGTGATAGGGATTACCATGGGCGATCCAGCAGGGATCGGCCCGGAGATCATTGTCATGGCCCTGGCGGACAGGGCGATCCATCAATGCTGCAGGCCTGTGGTCCTGGGAGATTCAGCGGTCTTCTCGGCTGCGATGTCCGCTCTCCCCCCCAGGGTCACGCTGGGATTGTCGCTGAACGTGATCCCGACGCCGGATCAGGCCATAGGAGTCCACGGGGCGATTGATCTGATGGCCGTATCTGAATTGGAGGATGGCGAGGTCCAGCCCGGCAGGCCGACGGTGGCCGGGGGGAAGGCCATGGTCGGCTATATCATACGGGCCGTGGAAATGACCCTTCGGGGGGAAATGGACGCCATGGTCACCTGCCCGATCAGCAAGGTCCTGATGCAGGAGGCCGGATATGCCTTCGAGGGGCATACGCAACTGATCGCCCACCTGACCGAAACGGCCGATGTCGTGATGATGCTGGCCGGAGAGCGGCTTCGGGTAACCCTGGCGACGATTCATTGCGCACTCAGGGATGTCTCAAGCCTCCTGACCAGGGATAGGGTGCTCAAGACCATCCGGATAACCGAAGAGGCCCTGCGGCGGGATTTCGGGATGACGCGCCCCCGCCTGGCCGTGGCGGCCCTCAATCCGCATGGTGGAGAGGCCGGACTGTTCGGCGATGAAGAGGCGACCATCATCGCCCCTGCCGTACAGAGCGCCCAAAAAGAAGGTATCCCTGTGGAGGGGCCGTTCCCGGCGGACACCCTATTTTACAAGGCGGCGGCCGGAGGGTATGACGCGGTGGTTGCCATGTACCACGATCAGGGGCTCATCCCGCTGAAGCTGCTCCATTTCTCCGATGCGGTCAACGTGACCCTGGGTCTTCCCATCATCAGAACCTCGGTGGACCACGGCACGGCCTATGATATCGCCGGTACCGGCCGGGCTGATCCTTCAAGCCTGAAGGCGGCCATCCGGATGGCGGTGTTCATGGCCGGGAACCGGTGTGGAATTGACTATTGACTATTTGAAAACCCGAAACATGCAACCTGAAACCTTGCGTATAACCGATAACGAATAACCAATAATCAATACCCCATGACCGATACCATTAAAATCCGAGGGGCCAGGCAGCATAATCTCAAGGATATCTCCATCGACATCCCGAGGAACCGGTTTGTGGTGATAACCGGGCTGTCCGGTTCAGGAAAGTCCTCTCTCGCCTTTGACACCATCTATGCAGAGGGCCAGCGACGGTATGTGGAGTCGCTCTCGGCCTATGCCCGCCAGTTCCTGGAACGGATGGACAAGCCGGATGTGGATTCCATCGAAGGACTTTCTCCTGCCATCGCCATTGACCAGCGAAGCGCCAGCCGGAATCCCCGTTCCACCGTGGGGACGGTCACCGAGATATATGACTACCTTCGGGTCCTGTTCGCACGGGTCGGGCAGCCGCACTGTCCTGAATGCGGGCTGGAGATCCGCTCCCAGACGACCGAGGAGATCGTCGACCAGGTCATGGCCCTGGAAGAGGGGAGCAGGGTCCAGGTCCTGGCGCCCCTGGTCGAGGGACGGAAGGGCACCTATCAGAAGTTGTTCCAGGGACTCCGAAAGGATGGGTTCACCCGGGTCATGATAGACGGAGAAGTCAGGCCCTTAGACGAGGAGATCACCGTTGAAAAGAACAAGAAGCATGAGATCCGCGTGGTGGTGGACAGGCTCGTCATTAAGCCGGACATCCGGAGACGACTGACCGACTCCCTGGAACTCACCCTCTCCCTTTCTGATGGAAAGGCCGCTGTAGACGTTGTCGGCGGCAGGACCCTTTTCTTCAACCAGAGGGCCGTCTGTCCCAAATGCGGTCTCAGCATCCCTGATCTGAGCCCCCAGATGTTTTCCTTCAACAACCCGCAGGGGGCCTGCGAGGCGTGCAGCGGCCTGGGCACCAAGCGGTATTTTGACCCTGATCTGATCGTCCCGGATCCTGATCTTTCCCTGAGGGAGGGGGCTATCGCACCGTGGGCGAACCGTCATTCGGTACATTTCCAGCAGATGCTCGATTCTCTGTGTCAGCATTACGGCGTCCGTATGCATACCTCTTTCAGGGAGTTGCCCGAGGATATTCAGGGCGTTTTTCTCCATGGTTCCGGATTAGAGGAGATCCCGTTTTATTTTGAAAGGGATGACCGGAGGTATTCATATAAACGTCCCTTTGAGGGCATTATCCCCAATCTGGACAGACGGTATCATGAGACAGATTCGTATCCGGTGAGGTACGAGATCGAGAACTATATGAGCATCCGACCCTGTCCTGTCTGTCAGGGGGCGAGACTTCAGCCGGTCAGCCTGGCCGTCAGGGTGGGAGGAAAGGCCATCAATGAGGTGACCGGCCTTTCCATTGAAGGGGCGTACCGGTTGTTCGAGGACCTGAAGCTGAATCCCAAGCAGGAGCTGATCGCCCGCAGGGTGCTCAAGGAGATCCGGGACCGCCTCGGTTTCTTATTGAGCGTGGGACTTGATTACCTCACCCTCGGCCGTTCATCCGGGACCCTGTCAGGGGGGGAGGATCAACGGATCAGGTTGGCCACCCAGATCAGTTCGAGGCTTGCCGGGGTCCTCTATGTGCTGGATGAACCGAGTATCGGTCTTCACCAGAGAGACAACCTGAGGCTCTTGAAAAACCTGAGACGCCTCCAGGAATTGGGGAACACGGTCCTGGTGGTGGAACATGACGCAGAGACGATTCTGTCGGCGGACCATGTGATCGACATGGGTCCCGGCGCGGGAATGAAGGGGGGCGAAGTGGTCTTTGACGGCCCCCCAGATGCCTTGATGTCTCATGAGGATTCTCTGACCGGCGCGTACCTGTCCGGCCGGAAGACCATCCCTGTCCCTGAAAAAAGAAGGCGGGGGAACGGAAATGCGATTGTCATTGAGGGTGCGAGGGAGAACAACCTGAAAGATGTTGTCGCCACCATCCCGCTCGGGACCTTTACCTGCGTCACGGGGGTTTCGGGTTCGGGGAAGAGCAGCCTCATCAACGGGGTCCTCTATCCGGCCCTCAGCCAGAAGCTGTATCGTTCCAAGGAACGGGTGGGACCTGTAAGGGAGATCAAAGGAATTGAATACCTCGACAAGGTCATCAATATCGATCAGAGTCCCATCGGCAGGACCCCCCGTTCAAACCCTGCCACCTATACGGGGGCATTTACTCATATTCGGGAACTCTTTTCCATGCTGCCGGAATCGAGGGCCAGAGGATACCGGCCCGGTCGGTTCAGTTTTAACGTCAAAGGGGGGAGATGTGAAGCGTGCAGGGGCGATGGGATCATCAAGATCGAAATGCATTTTCTTCCGGATGTCTATGTCACCTGCGAGGCGTGCAAGGGGCTTCGGTATAACAGGGATACCCTGGAGATCGCCTACAAGGGATACCATATCGCCCAGATCCTGGATATGACGGTCAACCAGGCATTCGCCTTTTTCGAGAATGTTCCGGCCATACGGAACAAACTCAAGACACTCGTGGATGTGGGATTGGGCTATATCCGGCTTGGGCAGCAGGCCACGACCCTCTCCGGGGGGGAGGCCCAGCGGATCAAACTCTCAAAGGAGTTGAGCAAGCGCAATACCGGAAGGACGTTATATCTGCTTGACGAGCCCACAACAGGTCTCCATTTCGCCGACATCAAGAAGTTGTTGGAGGTGCTAAATTATCTGGTGGAGATGAAAAACACGGTGGTGGTTATCGAGCACAACCTGGACGTGATCAAAACGGCCGATCATATCATCGATCTGGGCCCGGAGGGGGGCGAAAACGGGGGCGCCATTGTGGGGACAGGGACCCCGGAGGAGGTGGCGGCGATCAAGGGGTCCTATACCGGACAGTTCTTAAAAAAGATCCTTAAAAAAGGAGCTAAACGGGCATAGCCGCAACCAAAAATATCTCACACAGAGAACACAGAGTCACAGAGAAAATAACTGCCAAAAAATATCTTGGTTTCTTGTTTTTTGTGACAGGGTTTTCAGTGATAAGGCCTAACGTGCCTAAGGTTTCACGTGTGCAAAGCTGATAAAACCCTGAACTTTAGTCACTTTAGCTCACTTTAGTCACTTCATTGGCTTTCCCTTATAGAGCGTTTCCAGGTGGTAAACAAGGTTCTCGAGCTTGACGGACAGATCGACATTTTCAACGATACAGCATTCGGGCGTTCTCACTTGGGTGGCGGAAAAATTAAGGATCCCCTTGATATTCGCTTTAAAAAGAAGTTCCGCGGCCCGCTGCGCCTCACGGGCAGGGGTGGTAATGATGCCTAAGTCAACACCCAGCACCTGGACCTGTTCCGGGATGTTGCACGCTGGCTGGATGGTCAGGCCGCAGGGGAGCCTCGTGCCTGCTTTTTTGGTGTCCAGATCAAAGGCCGCGGCAAACAGGTAGCCTCTTTTCCTGAAGTTATCATTTACAATCAGGCTCATTCCAAGATTGCCCACGCCAACGATACAAAGCGCCCATTTCCTGTCTGTTCCCAGTATCCGTTTGATCTCCCTCAACAGTTCCTGGGCCTCATAACCAACGCCGCGGACGCCGAATTCACCGAAATAGGCCAGATCCTTTCTGACCTGGGCAGGATTGACGCCGCACAGGTCGGCGAGCTTTTCTGACGAAACGATCGGCATGTCGCTCTTTACCAAGGCCTCGAGAGGTCTTGAATAAAGGGCGAGTCTCTCGATGGTGGGGTTGGGTATCTTGGATTCCTTTGTCATCGGTTACCTGAAGGCAAAACCCTTTAACCTGAAGATAGGTGAATGCATCGAGTATGAATCTCGCCTGTATGGCTGGGATAGCCCGGTATTGGGATAGGCTATTGTTGGGAAGAGCCTGTATTGTGAAATAATGCACATGGGCTTCGTTAAAAAGAGGGCCTCATAGAGTCCCTCTTTTGTTTAAAAGGTTTGTTAACCGCCGAAGGATTTTACGATGAGTTCGTGCATACCACCCAGGTCCGGGATCTTGAAGACAAGAATAAAACAGATAACCAGGGCATAAATACAGAGGGACTCGATCAGTGCCAGACCGATAATCATGGTCGTCATGATCTTTCCTCCTGCTTCCGGATTCCTGGCTGTTCCCTGCAGGGCGGCGTTGATGGCGTTACCCATACCGAGGCCGGTACCAAGCGAAGCCATTCCGATGCCGATACCGCAGGCAATGGCGATTCCGAAATATACCCATAGCCCTGCGGCCTTGACTAAGGCGTCTTCGCCGGCAAAGGCCAATGAGACCATCCCGAGGAGAAACACCGCTGTCAAAACACCAACTGAAGTTCTCTTAGACATGTGGACCTCCTTTCCTAAAAAATATGTTTGTGGCCTTCTTCCGAAGATTAAAAAACGGATTAAAATTGAGGAATTGCGAATCCCTCACCCTCCTAATGTGCGTGTTCCATGGCGCCCACAAAATACATAATAGAAAGAAGCATAAAGACAAGCGCCTGGATGAAGCACACCAATAGCCCAAGGAAGAGGATGGGCAGCGGAGCAAGATAGAGACCAGCCAGTCCGAACAGGATTGCAAGGACCATCTCTTTGCCGAATATGTTCCCGAAGAGTCGAACGCTCAGGGACATGATTCTGGCAAAATGACCTATTAATTCAATAGGGAACATTAAAGGGGCCAACCACCATACAGGGCCCAAAAAGTGCTTGATATACTTGGCGCCGTGGAATTTAATCCCGATGATATGGGTTAATATGAAGGTGCAAAGCGCCATGGCAAGCGTGGTATTCAGGTTGGCTGTGGGTGAAAAGCAACCCGGAACGAGACCGATCAGGTTGGAGACGAAAATAAAAAGAAAGATGGTTCCAACATATGGGAAAAAAAATCTCCCTTCAGGCCCGGTAATATCCACCATGAACTTTTCAAGACCGTCAAGCACAACCTCAAAAAAATTCTGTCTGCCTTCCGGGACGAGCTTGATTTTTTTCGCAAGGAAAAGGGCGCTCACAATAAGGATAAGCATCACCAACCATGTATAGGTGACATGTGAATACGCGCCGGCATGCTCAACTCCCATGGCCGACAAGATGGCGTCAATAAAGAAAATTGGATGTTCCATAGTTCTATATTGCCTCCCGCGATGATGTTTTCAAGGCTGAACGGATTCCAAATCCAATGATGCTGAACATGACGACCGACAGCCCGATAGCCAAACCTAAAGGATGTGCCCAGCCGTTAGTGATAACCATATAAAGAATAAGGCCCATAAAGGCAAGCCTAAAATACGACTTTGCAATGAGCCCCAGCTTTCTTCCCTGAAAACCACCGAGATCGGAAAAGGCGCAGCGAATGGTGTGCTGAAGCACGCTGAAGTTGGCAATGACCATAAGGCCCCCTATGATCACACCCAAGGTGAACTCGGTGCTCATAAAGACAGAACTCAGCGACCCTACGATCAAGAGGATGATCCAGTTGTTCGTTCGGATGTGCCCAATCAGCTTTTCTCTGTCCCTCATAGGTCCTTTGCCTTTTTGTACAGGATATAGAGGTTCCTGAACGCAGCGGCGATGCCGAATCCTAAGAACACGAAAAATAACCACGGCTTTGTCCCCAACCACTTGTCCATATAAAAGCCGAGGAATGCCCCCAGGGCTATGGAAAAGGCCATGGACATGCCGACCGTGCTGACAAACCCCAGGTCTTTGAAGGTCTTTTTCAGGTCTTTGTCCATTCAGGTCACCTCCAAGGACCCCGAGCACGGCTAAAAAGATACGTGCCGTTCGTATCACAGGTTTTTCGGCAAAGTCAACAGGTTTTTGCCGGGTCAGTGCAAGATTTGCTTGAAGGCATGTGTGGCGGCGCCCAGTGTTTTTTCTATCATCTCTTCTGTGTGGGCCGCGGATACAAAGCTGGCTTCAAAGGGTGACGGCGCCAGGTAGATGCCCTGCTCGCGCATGGCCCTGTAATACCGTCTGAACCGTCCCGCGTCGCTCGCGCTCGCCGTCACAAAATCCGAAACCGATGTATCTGTAAAAAAGAGGGAACCCATTGACCCGATCCGGTTGACAGCCACCGGGATCCCTGCATTTCCAGCCAGTGTTTCAAGTCCTGAAAAAAGGATGTTCCCCATTTTTTCAAGCTGTTGATAGAGATTTCCCTGCCTGAGGATCGTGAGCGTGGCAATCCCTGCGGCCATGGCCAACGGGTTTCCCGATAGGGTGCCGGCCTGGTAGATGTCTCCCTCGGGGGCCATCCGGAGCATGATCTCCCGTTTGCCCCCGTATGCCCCTACAGGGAGGCCGCCCCCGATGATTTTGCCCAGGCAGGTGAGATCGGGGCGTATCCCGTATATCTCCTGTGCGCCGCCCGGGGCGACCCTGAATCCGCTGATGACCTCGTCAAATATGAGAAGGGCGCCGGAGGCCTCTGTTATGTCTCTGAGCCTCTGCAGAAAGGCTCCATCCGGGATGACCACGCCCATGTTGCCGGGAATAGGCTCCGCAATGATGCAGGCGATGTCGGGGCCGTATCGGTCAAAGGCCCCGTTCAGGGCCTGGATGTCATTGAAGGGGAGAGAGAGGGTGTGCCTAACAAGGTCGTCCGGGACGCCCGGGCTGCCGGGAATCCCGAGGGTGGCCACGCCGGATCCTGCGGATACAAGGAGGCTGTCGGCGTGTCCGTGATAACAGCCGTCAAATTTGACGATCATCTTTCTTCCGGTCACCCCCCTGGCAAGTCGGATGGCGGTCATGGCGGCCTCGGTCCCGGAATTGACCATTCGGACCATCTCGATGGAGGGTACCATCTCGACAATGGTCTCTGCCATGATCACCTCCAATTCGGTGGGAGCACCATAGCTGGTTCCCCGACCGAGCCTTTCCTGGATGGCAGCCGCCACCTCGGGATGGGCGTGGCCCAGGATCATGGGCCCCCATGACCCTACATAGTCGATATATTCACTTCCATCCACATCCCGGATGATCGCCCCTGATGCCTCGGCAATAAAAAGGGGATCCATATGAACCGATTTGCCGGCCCTTACCGGGCTGTTGACCCCTCCGGGAATAGTTTTACGGGCCCTCTCGAAAAGGGCTTCAGATTTCTTTGTCATGACTTTTCTCCGAAAAATATGCCATGCTGGTTTTTTTGAACTCCTTCTCACTGAAAAGGAGGAGATAGTCGCTCACTCCCGCAGACCGTGACAGCCTTTCTGCAATCCGGCGGCATGCTTCCCGGTTGCTGCCGTGAACCATGGTATAGAGATTATACGGCCATTCTTTTTGGGTCGCCCTGTGATAACAATGAGTTACCTCGCGGAAGCGTGCGAAGATGGTCCCTATTTCATCTATCCTGTCATCCGGCGCCAACCAGGCGATCATGGCATTCGAGCTGAAGCCCGCCTCCTGATGGCGGAGGGTCGCCCCGAACCGTCGGACAACGCCCTCCTCCTTGAGGTCTCTTATCCGCTCCAGCAGCGCCTTTTCCGTCATCCCGATCCTTTCAGCCAATACGGCGAAGGGGCTGGGATGCAGAGGGAGATCGCCCTGGATGACGCTGATGATTTTTTTGTCTGTTTTGTCCATCATCACCTTTGCTTGGAGGTTTGTTCTTCAGGATAAGGTTAAATCCATTTCAAAATCAAAAATTTGAGTTAATCCTCAAGTTTCGCACCCTTCATTAGGCTATCATTTCAATAAATTTGGCATGATAC
>CAYPDL010000051.1:0-27466 GCA_964409475.1 uncultured Desulfobacteraceae bacterium
GTGGGATTTTCGGGGGTGACCTATCTGTGCGGTGTCAATGCGGCCCTGCCCATGGTTGCGAGAACGGTCTACGAGGTTTCTTCCTATTACCCCTATACCGTAATTCCGCTCTTTATCGTTATGGGGGGATTTGCCGGAAGTTCGGGGATGACCGGGGAACTTTATAACGCCTTTGACAAATGGCTTCGAAGGTTCCCTGGGGGGCTGGCCATCGCCACGATCGGGGCGTGTGCCGGATTCGCAGCCGTATCCGGCTCTTCAGTGGCGACCGCCGCCACCATGGGGACGGTGGCCCTCCCGGAAATGAAACGGTACAATTACCATCCCAGACTCGCCACCGGCAGCATTGCGGCAGGGGGGACCCTGGGGTTCCTCATCCCTCCCAGCATCGGATTTATTGTCTACGGCATGCTGACGGAGCAATCCATTGGAAAGCTGCTGATTGCCGGGATCTTTCCAGGGGTATTGCTGGCGCTGGCCTATATACTCATCGTCGTGGCCCTGGTAAAGATGAATCCCAGTCTGGCCCCGGTGAGCCCGGAACCTGTTTCCTGGGGTGATAAGTTTGCGTCCCTTCTGGGGGTATGGGAACCCCTGGTCGTCTTTCTCCTGGTGATGGGCGGCATTTACGGGGGGTTCTTTACGCCGACGGAGGCCGGCGCCATCGGCGCGACGATCCTTTTCCTGATCGCACTGGTCAAGCGAAAACTGAATCGGGAGAACCTCGTGCAAGCCCTTCAGGAGGCGGTTCGCATATCCGTGATGGTGCTGATCCTCGTGGCCGGCGCCAATATGTTCAGTTACTTTCTCGCACTTTCCACGATCCCCATGAGGGTGGCCGAATGGGTCGCCGGACTCCAGGTTTCCCCATATCTGATCCACTCCATCATGATTGCCATTTATCTTTTTCTGGGGTGCTTCCTGGACGCGATTTCCATGATGGTGCTGACGCTGCCTGTGATTTATCCGGTGATCCTCACCCTGGGGTTCGACCCGATCTGGTTCGGCGTTATTGCAGTGCTCATGATGGAGGCAGGCCTGATCACACCGCCCATGGGACTGAACATTTTTACGGTGGCAGGAGTGGCAAAGGATGTCCCGGTAGAGACCATATTCAGGGGGGTTGTTCCCTTTCTATTTGCCATACTTGCCCTGGTGATATTGATTACCCTCTTTCCCAAGATCGCTCTCCTGTTGCCGGGCATGATGACGCGGTAAGCGAGAGTACATTGGGGTCTGTTTCCGGACTCCGAAATAGTGTGAAGCGCAGGCAGACCAAATGCCCGGCATCTGCAAGAACACTTAGTGGTCAGTCTTCGAACAGAAAAAGTGGATGGACGGAAGGATATGGGACCCTTTGTGCGGTGCAAACGGTCTGAGGGCGTGTGATTGGATCGGTTTCCAAGGAATGGATCCCCGCGCATCGTTGGCACGGCGAATCAGTGATAGGATGATAGCAGCCGAGAGGACTTGAAACATAGAGGAGGTTTATTTAATGGCATTATTACCGGAAGTAAAAAAGCATTACGGAAAACTCAAATTTCTAATTAACGGCGAGTGGGTCGATTCCAGATCGACGGATATCCACCAGACCACCAATCCTGCGACAGGAGAAGTGATTGCTGAATTCCCCACCGCTACGAAAGAGGAGGCCCTCGCGGCGGTCAAGGCTGCCCATGGGGCCTTCCAGACATGGAAGTATGTCCCCCTGAGGGACAGGGGACGTCTCCTGTTCGGGATGCATGCAAAGTTTGAAGAACACTACGAAGACATGTGTCGGATCCTGACCCAGGACCATGGAAGAACCATCGGTGAAGCAAGGGGTTCGGTGAGTCGCGTGATAGAGAACATTGAATCGGCATGCTCAGCCCTTTACGGGTTGCCCAAGCGAAACGAACATATTGACCAGCTCGCCAACGGTATCGATCAGTATCTGGTCTGGGAGCCGCTTGGCGCATTCCTGATCATCACGCCGGGCAACATTCCCATGCATGCATGGTCGTCCTTTGTGCCCTACGCCATGGCTGCCGGATGTACCGTGATTGTCAGTCCGAGCAGACAGGACCCTGTGGCCGCGGAAACAATATCCAGGGTGGCCCAGGAGGCCGGTTTCCCCCCAGGAGTCATCAATATGGTTCATGGCGGACGGCAGATCAACAAACTGATTCTCGAGCAGCCGGAGATCAAAGGGGTTGGCTTCATCGGATCCAACAGGGCCGGCCATGAACTCTTCGAGACCTGCGGCAGACTCCTGAAGACCTCGTCCATCAACGGGAACGGAAAAAATGCTGTGATCATCATGCCCGATGCCGATATCGACGAGTCGATTCGCTGGATGTTGAGGGCCTGTTTCGGCATGACCGGTCAGAGATGTCTCGGTGTGGACAATGTGGTCGTCATCGGCGATATCTACGATGAAGTGAAAGAGAAATTCGTCGCAGCGGCCAAGGCCATGAGACTCGGTTACGGTCTCGACGAAGATGCGGAGCTGGGCCCCTACACCACCCAGGGCGGCAAGGACAAGATCCTCGATTGGATCGACAAATCCCTGCAGGATGGCGCCAAGCTGGCCTTCGACGGAAGGGCGGTCAAGGCAAAGGGCTATCCCAACGGCTACTTCATGGCGCCGACCATCCTCGAAGATGTGAACGTGGATATGCCCATGGCCAAGGAGGAGGCCTTTGGCGCGGTGGCGGCCCTGATCAGGGGGGACAGCCTGGATCAGGCCATCGAGTGGATCAACACCAAGACTAATCTCGGTCACTCGGCCGCTATCATGACCAGCAGCATGAAGAGCGCTCGGAAGCTCATTCGAGAGGCCAATGTGGGCAATGTGGCCGTGAATCTGGGTGTGGCCCAGCCCTATGCCTTCTTCCCGCTGGGTTCCCGGCGAGAATCCTTTGTGGGGTCCGCCAAGTCCCGGATGGCGTCCATGCGGCTGTTCATGGATGAGAAGACGGTGGTTTCGCGCTGGGTGTGATCATACGCTGAGGGTCCTGCCAAGGCATTTTTCCGAGATGTTGGGTCTTGAAATCGCCAGGTCAACCAGGAAGACGGTGATTGAGATGTTTTGGTACCATTTAAAACAGATGACCCCTCTCGAAAACGGGGTCTATTTACCAAAGGAGGTTTGATCATGAAGAGCAGCATAAGTCTTTTTGTCCTATCGGCCTTTTGCGGACTTCTAATGTCGAGCGTTTCAGCGGAGGCATGCCCGGAATGCGGCGGCGCCGAAGGCAACATAGCGGTGATTGTCGTTGATGTGCAGGGTGATTTTACAACCCTGAAGAAGGGGTCCCTGGCTGTCAACGGAACAGATAAGAGCTTTGTGGACGCCGTGGCGAAGGCCACCAAGAACTTCAGCCAGGAGGGCTTTTTGATCTTCGGCACCCAGGACTGGCATCCCGGGGATCACATCTCCTTCTTCACCAATCACGATGGAAAGAAACCCTTTGAGGCAATTCAGATCGAGGGACGGACCCAGGTCCTCTGGCCGCCCCACTGTATCCAGGGGACGGAAAACGCCCGGGTCCTGGTGGACAACAATCTGTTTCGTGCAATCGTAAAGAAAGGTCAGGATTCCCGCTATGACAGCTATTCGGGATTTCAGGACGACGGCGGTGCCAAGACCGAGATGGACAAGATCCTCAAGAGGAACATGGTCGGAAAGGTTGTCGTGTACGGGATCGCCACCGACTACTGTGTGAAGGCGACGGCCATAGACGCTGCCCGTGCAGGGTACAAGGTGATTGTTGTGGAGGACCTCTGCAGGGGTGTGGCCCCGGACACCAGTCAGAAGGCCCTGGAAGAGATGAAGGCCCAAGGGATCGAGGTCCTTAAGACCATTGACATGAAGAGAATCAAGGAACTTTGAAATGCAGGCCCAGGGCCAGGTCAGATTAGCCACTTCATCTCGCTGAGGAATCTGACGCGCATGAAGACATACACGCATATACCGATTGAATGTACAATCAACGGGAAAAAGGTATCCCTGGAGGTCGAGGCGGGCGAAACGGCCCTTGAGGTGATTCGCGACCGCCTCTTGCTCAAGGGGACGAAGGAAGGGTGCGGCATCGGAGAATGCGGGGCCTGCACCATCGTGGTGGACGGCAAAAGCGTGAATGCCTGCCTCATGCTCGCCGCGCAACTCCAGGGACGGGAGATCTTGACCGTCGAAGGGTTGGGGGAGAATGGAGATCTCAATCCCCTCCAGCAGTCCTTCGTAGACCATCATGCGGTTCAGTGTGGCTTCTGCACCCCTGGATTTCTCATGAGCAGTTATGCCCTGCTCAAGGAAAATCCCCGTCCCGATCGTCGTGAAATTATTGACGCCATTTCAGGGAATCTTTGCCGGTGCACAGGATATCAGCAGATTGTGAACGCGGTTGAGGACGCGGCAAAGCGGCTCCGCAAGGAATAGAGGAAATGAAAAGGGATGTGGCGTATGTGAGACCGGATACCCTGGAGGAGGCCCTCACGTTCTTGCAGGAAGAGGGGAAGGCATCCAGGGTCGTCGCCGGCGGAACGGATGTCATGGTAGGACTCCGATCGGGAATGATGAGGAGCGGATACCTTGTGGATATCTCCGGCCTTTCCGAGCTCAAAAGAATTGAGGAAAAAAAAAGTGAATTAGTTATCGGTTCGGGCGTTACCCTGTCTGAAATCTTCTCTTCAGATGCCGTTGCCCGGGTTGCCCCTGCCCTTCAAAAAGCGTCCAGAGCCTTCGGGAGCAGGCAGATACGAAACATGGCCACCATCGGCGGCAACATCTGCAGGGCCTCACCGGCAGGAGACAGCCTCCCGGTGCTGTATGCCCAGGATGCGCAACTGGAACTGGTCTCGTCCTCCTCGTTGCGACGGATTCCGCTTAGTGATTTCATCCGGGGGCCGGGAGACACCGCGCTGGGGGCCGGAGAAATTTTGCGGGGGGTCCGGCTTAAGAAGACCCCTGGCATTTGTGTGCACCGATTCGAGAAGGTGGGAAACCGCAAGGTCCTGGCAGTCTCAATCGTGAGCCTGGCCGCGCTGATTGGCCTGAGCAACACGGGGGTCATTGAAAGCGTGCGCCTGGCGTGGGGGAGTGTGGCCCCTACCGTGGTCAGGTCCACACGGCTCGAGCAATTTCTCATGGGGAAACCTTTAACTGCCGAAACCCTTGAGCAGGCCTTTCCCCTGGTACAAGAGGCGATCTCTCCAATCGATGATACTCGTGCCAGCGCTGCATATAGAAGAAGGGTTGCGGTCAGCCTTCTTTTTCGCCTGCTGACAAACCGGGAGTCGTCTGATTGGACACAGGGTGCCTTATGAAAGAAGACATGAAAAGCGTTGGAAAGAATATTGCCCGTCGCGGTGCGCTTGAGAGATTGAAGGGAAACCCCATCTTTTGCGCAGACCTGGAACTCGAAAATCCTCTCACCCTGAAGGTCCTGAGGAGTACCCGTGCCCATGCGCGAATTGTAGGGATCGATGTCGACAAGGCCGCCAAGCTAAAGGGCGTTGTCAGGATCTTCACGGCAGCGGATATTCCCGGAAAGAACCTCACCGGAATCATCAACAAGGACCATCCCCTCCTGGTTCCCGACAAGGTGCGCCATGTGGGGGACGCCATCGCCCTTGTGGCGGCCGAAAGCGAGGAAGCGGCCGAAAGCGCCCTTCATGCCATTGCCGTGACCTATGAAGACCTACCTGTTGTTCAGGACCCGGAAGAGGCCTTGAAGGAAGGCGCCCCAAAGATACACGAAAACGGCAATCTTCTCTTTACGAGAAGGATCAAGAGAGGAGATGTAAACAAGGCCTTTGAGCGATGTGCCGTCGTCATGGAGAAGGTTTACAGAACCTCCTTTCTGGAACATACCTATCTGGAACCCGATGCCGGGGCCGGATATGTGGAAGAAGACGGAACCATGGTCATCTTCTCGTCCACCCAAAATCCGCATTACGATCACAGTGAGGTGGTCTCCCTCCTGGGAACGGAGGACGAAAAGGTCCGAATCATCCAGGCGGCCACGGGCGGGGGGTTCGGTTCCAAGCTGGATCTCAATGCGCAGGGGTACATCGGGCTGGCCCTGCATTATCTGCAACAACCCGTCCGGTATGTCTACAGCCGCGAAGAAGTCTTTTTAGCCACGGCCAAGAGGCACCCCCTCATCATCAGTATGAAGACCGGCGCGGACAGAGAGGGGAGGCTCCTGGCCATGAAGACGAGCATTATCTGCGATACCGGGGCCTATGGTTCCTACGGCATTGCCGTGGCCTCCAGGGCCGCGGTCCATGCGTCAGGCCCCTACGAGATCGAAGCCGTCGATGTGGAGGCCCGCTGCGTCTATACCAACAATCCCTTTGCAGGGGCCATGCGGGGATTCGGTGCGCCTCAAATAGCCTTTGCATTCGAATCCCAGATGGATCTTCTCGCACAGAAACTTCACATGAGCCCCCTTGAAATTAGGCGTCTCAATGCCCTGAGAAAGGGATCCAGGACCGGCACGGGACAGGAATTGACAGCGAGTGTGGGGATCGGGGAGTGTCTGGACGCCATAGGGCCGCACTATGCCGATGCCCTGCAGGCGTGGCGGATGGCCCCGACGCCTCCTTTCAAAAAGCGGGGGGTCGGTCTCGGGGCCATGTGGTACGGGATCGGGAATACGGGGGTTCAGAATCCCTCAACGGCTCAAATCGAGGTGGACCTGGATGGAAGGGTCACCCTCTATACCGGGTGCGCGGATATCGGGCAGGGCTCCACCACCGTCCTTTCTCAGATCGCCGGGGAGACGCTGGGGTTGTCCCCTGACGCCATCAGGATCATTGTGGCGGATACAAAATTGACGACCAATGCGGGGGCCACCTCCGCAAGCAGGCAGACCTATATCTCGGGTAATGCGGTCAAGGACGCTGCAGACAAACTGGCGGATCTCCTCTTGACGGAGGGCGTGGATCTGCTCAAGGCGTCGAAGGATTCCCTGGTCCTGGATTCGGGTCTGATCCGGGACGTGAATGATCCGGCAAAAAGCGTGCCCTTTGTGAAGGCGGTCAAGCGCGCGCATAAGAAAGGCCTTCCTTTGAAATGGCAGGGATACTTCGATCCGGTCACCGAACCCCTCGACCCTGAAACAGGGCAGGGCGTGCCCTATGCCACCTATGCCTTTGCCTGCCATCTTGCACAGGTTACCGTGGACGTCTATACGGGCGAAGTGGAGGTCAACCGGGTGGTTGCGGCCCATGACGTGGGCAAGGCCATATATCCCGAGGGCGTGATCGGTCAGATCTGCGGAGGAGTGGCCATGGGGATCGGATTTGCCCTCATGGAAGAATATATCCCCGGGGAAACGGAGTCCATGAGTGATTACTATATCCCGACGTGCAGCGATATGCCCGAGGTCGTTCCGATCATCGTGGAATCCTCGGAACCGACAGGGCCTTATGGGGCAAAGGGGGTCGGCGAGCCGGCCTTAATCCCTACGGCTCCGGCCGTCCTGAATGCCATTTCCGATGCCCTGGGAGAGAGGATTTACGCCCTGCCCGGGAGTCTGGAACGGGTCCTGGAGGCAAGCGTCACGGCAGGACAATTCAGACAAGGAGGTAAATGATGTCAGGCGTTATTCTGAAAAACATTGGAACCATTGTGAGCGGCGATATTTCGAGGCCCCTTCTTGAAGGCGATGTTATCGCTATCGAAGACGGAAAGATAAAGGGAATCGGTCGGTATGAGAACCTTGCCCCGAAAAAGGGCGACACCGTCATCGATTGCGCCGGGACCACGGTAACCCCGGGCCTCATTGACTCCCATTGCCATGTGATCCTCGGGGATTTTACCTCCCGTCAGAATCAGATGGGCTTTATTGAGAGCGAGGTGCATGGCGGGGTCACGACGTTTATTTCCGCCGGAGAAGTCCACCTGCAGGGAAGACCCAAGGACCCGGCGGGGACCAAGGCCCTCGCTATCCTGGCAGCCAAGGCCTGGGCCAATTTCAGACCCGGGGGGGCCAAGGTGCTCGGAGGGGCCTTGATTCTGGAGAAAGGCCTTGTCAAACACGATTTCGAGGAAATGGCCCGGGAGGGAGTCCGTGTGGTGGGTGAAATCGGACTCGGGAGCGTAAAACAGCCCGAGGATGCCGCACCCATGGTCGAGTGGGCCAGAGAGGTCGGTATGACCGTGATGATGCACACCGGCGGGACGTCCATCCCAGGGAGCAGCACGGTCACGGCGGACCAGGTGATTAAGACCAATCCGCATATCGCCTCACACGTCAACGGAGGTCCTACGGCCGTTGCGATCGAGGAGGTTGAGAGGCTGGTAAACGAAACGAAACTCGCTATTGAGATCGTTCACTGCGGAAACCCCAAGGTGGCCGTCGAAGCCGCGAATCTCTGCGTGAAGGCCAAGGCCCTGGACCGCATGATCATTGGAAACGACGCCCCTTCGGGGACGGGGGTGATCCCCCTGGGCGTCCTCCGGGTGATCAACCACCTGGCGAGTCTGACCCCCATCAAGGCCGAAGAGGCCATTTGCATGGCAACCGGGAACACGGCACGTATCTACAAGCTGAACCGAGGCATCCTTGCGGAAGGGAAGGAGGCGGATCTCGTCATCATGGACGCCCCTATAGGGTCCGTGGGAGAAAACGCCCTTGCCGCCATCGAAGCGGGTGACGTCCCGGGTGTCGCCATAATCCTGGTTGATGGAGAAATCGTCGTCTCTACGAGCAGGAATACCCCGCCTCCAAAGCGGAAACCCACCGTGACCAGGCATTTCGGCGGGGGCGCGATCGAAGAATAGTCGTAAGAGTTCACAGGTCCCGGGTTTCCCGCTGGAGCGGGATTCAAGGTTAAGAACGGGAACGGAATTAAAGTCCCGAACGTCTTCCAAATCCCGCTTTAAAGCGGGACTGATTTCGCAAAAACGGTGTGCTCTGGGCCGTCAATCTCCATATGGGAGACGATGAATCCGGGCGCCTCTCATGTGAATATGCCCAAAAAAACCAAAAGCGGGGACAAAATTGCAACCTTGAACCCGTTAACCTTTGAACCCCTGAACGTGTGAACCTGAAGTTTCCTATGAAAGTGGATCTGGAAAAGTGTATCGGGTGCGGGTATTGTGTTCGAGATTGTCCTGTCGGCGCAGTTCACCTGTCACATAAAAAGGCCGTCATCGATGAGACCTGCACCCAATGCGGCGCCTGCCTGAAGGTCTGCGAGCAGGGGGCACTTTCGAGGGAGGTGGAGATCCCTGAAGGCGCGCTCGTTTGCGACGCTTGCCCCATCAACTGCCAGATCGGACCAGGGATGATCGGCGCGTGCCATCGGTACAGAAATGTCGAGGGAGAACTCCTCCGGGTCACCCCCCTTCACACCTACCAGGACGTGGAGGACGTTGTGGGCCCCGACCCGGCCGAGCCCATCAGGAGGCCCTTGATCACCGCCATTGGAGCGGGGACGACCTATCCGGACTGCAAGCCCGCGCCTTATATTGTCAGGGGCAAACAGAAAGGCGTGGACGTTGTGACTGTGGTGACCGAGGCGCCCCTGAGCTACAGCGGTATTCTCGTCAAGGTCGATACGGATATGCCGGTGGGTGAGGAAGGGGCAGATGTCCTTGTCGGAAAAAGAAAGGTGGGGATGGTGACCACCGAGCAGTACGGCTCGAAGATGCTCTCCATCGGGGGTGTCAACCTGCTCACGGGAAAAGAAGGGCTGGTGGTGGCAAGGACCATCACGGATATTGCCAACAAAAAGCCGGTAAAGCTGAAGGTCGAGGGAGGGACCAAACTGAACCTCCAGGTCGGTCAGACCCCCATCATCAACGGCATGCGGCCCGACAATATGAGAGTCGGCTGCGGGAGCGCCACCCTGGGCCTTTTTGCGCCGCTTCTCGTGGCAGCCGCCGATGAGGTCATCATCCTCGACTCCCATATCACCAGTCTGATGAGTGAACACGCGGCCGGCCGGTTTGTTGCTGCCAGACCATCGGGGATCAGACTCCATTTAAGAATGAGCACCCCGGGCCGGTATTTCGGGGACCACGGAAACGGTTGGGGCGGTACGTCCATCGCGAATCCACTGGATGTGATCGCGGGTCTGGATCAGGACGTCGCCAGGCCCGGCATGCGTGTCTTGATCACGGAGACCACGGGACGTAATGCAGGGTTTTTTGAACTGGGTGAGGATGGTAAATTCAAGGAGGTGCCCCTCACCGAGGCCTGCAGGGAGGCACTCGATGCCATCTCTTCCGCGTGTGAACCCTCCAGGGTTTCCGCCGTATATATGGGAGGTACGGGAGGAAGCGCGCGGGCCGGTGTCACCCTCTATCCGGTCAAGTTGACCCGTGCCGTTCATTCCGCCAAGGCCAATCTCACGGTGGGCGGGGCCCCGACCTATGTCCTGCCCGGCGGTGGGATCAACTTCATGGTCGACGTGGAGCGGGTTAAGGGAGGCTTTTTCTATTGGACACCTACTCCCGCGACGATTTGTCCTGTCGAATACACGATGGATCTCAGGGACTACGAGGAGATGGGCGGCCATATCGAGGCTATGAGGCCTTTTCCCCTCAAGGGTCCGCGGGTTGTTGTGGATTGACGGTATCCCTTAGGCATCAGCAGACCATCCGAGTACTCCAGGGGGGCGATGTCATGGCCGAATGGGGTCCCATGAGGCTTGTCATCTCCTCCTTCGTGGGGAAGGTTCCCCAAAGGGAGATGAACGTGGATGCGGCCCGGTACGCCTTCTCAGCCCTGGAGAAGATCGGCCGGTCGAGGGAAAAGCTGAGTCGCGTTTACGCACAGATTCCGAATCAGATCGAAGAGCCCCTGGCCCTGGAAATGGTCTGCAGCGCCCTGGCTGTGGGGGATGCGGACCTAACCCCTATGGCCGCTGTGGCGGGGACTATCGCCGATGCGGTGGCCGATTATCTGGCCGACCGGGGGATGACAAAGACGATCGTGAATAACGGCGGAGATATCGCCATTCGGCTCCAGGGAGAGGATTCGGCAACGGTGGGGATCCGTGAGGATGTAAGGAGCTATGATTTCTCCCATGTGATCCGGCTCGGACCCGAGCGCGCCTCGTGGGGGGTGGCCACCAGCGGGCTGGGCGGCCGGAGCCTCACAAGAGGAATCGCCTCGGCCGCCACCGTAATCGCCCATAAGGCTTCCATCGCCGATGCAGCGGCGACGGCTGTGGGCAATGCGAGTTTTGTGGAAGATGCGCAGGTGATCCAGGAGGCTGCAGAGAAGCTCGATTCCGCTACCGATATACCCGGAATCCCCGTCACCTGCAAGGTAGGGCCCTTGAAGGAAGAGACGAAATCCCTTGCATTGCAACGGGCACTGAGAAGGGCGGCGGAGTTGATGGAAAGAAAGATCATTCTGGGTGCATTTGTCGTGGTTGGCGGCAAGATCGGGATGACTGATTTTTTCAGAGAATGGCTGATCGATGGATACCCGGATAAAAGGACATCGTTTGCCGCAAAACCTTAAATCACACAACAGGAGGGAATTCGAATGGAAGTCAGGAAATACGTCACGATCGTCGAAGAGATCTTATCCGAGGGGGGTCGCCCCATGACGCCTCCCGGCAAGAGAGCTGCTGCCGTTGCGGTGATCAAGAACCCCTTTGCCGGCAGATATGAAGAGGATCTGACCCCTTTGACGGATATCGGGGAGACGCTCGGAGGAATTCTCGCCAAGATGGCCGTGGATGCCCTGGGGATCAAACCGGAAGAGGCTGAAGGTTACGGCAAGGGCGCCATTGTCGGCGAGAACGGCGAGCGGGAACACGCAGGGGCCATTTTGCACCCAAAACTGGGCAAACCCTTCCGCGACGCATTGGGAGGGGGCAAGGCCCTCATTCCGTCCGCCAAAAAGGTCGGGGGCATGGGCACGGAAATCGATGTCCCGACACACTACAAGGATGCGGCCTTTGTGCGGAGCCATTTCGATGCCATGGCGGTCCGAATCGGCGACGCCCCCAGGGCGGATGAAATCGTCGTCGCACTTGTGGTGACCAATTGCGGCAGGCCCCATCCCAGAATCGGGGGCTTGAAGATAGAAGAAGCAAAGAAGGAAGACGGCCTGAAGTAGTCAGTGTCTGAACCCATTGAGATGTGAATTCCGGTGCGGGCAGCCATGGGGCCGCCCCCATCGGTCATTCCGTGACCCATCCTCCATAATACGCTTACCGGCCGGCCAAGACAGTGTACCAGGTCATGTCGTGGTCCCATTCATGGACAGGGTGAAAACCAGATTGTTTCAAACGCATGGCGATGTCTCTGTACTGGCTCCGCATCAGGCCTGAGATAATCAGGTTCGCAGCTCCGTTGAATGCGTTCTGTTCAAGGAGCTGTTGAATGACTTCATAGTGGATGTTGGCGACGATCAGGTCTGCTGGGTCGTCTGCCACATCTTCTGCCCTCGCTTCGAACAGATGGATAATCCCGGTAAGGCCATTCAGCTCCACGTTCCGGGCCGCGGTCTTGACGCACAGGGGGTTCAGGTCAACGGCCAGGACCTTTCGGGCACCGAGACGGGCGGCCGCCAGGGCCAGGATCCCCGTGCCGGTCCCCAGGTCAAGCACCCGCCGCAAAGGGGTCTTTCGGGCAACGAGAGAGAGGGCCTTTAGACAGGCCTGTGTGGTGGGGTGATGACAGTTGCCGAAAACCATCCCCGGATCCAGGAGGATCGTCATGAGCCCCTGCCGGGGACCCCTTTCCAGCCACGGCGGCACGATCAGAAACGGGTCGATGGTGACGGGATCGATGCCCCCGCCCTGCCAGTCTTCATAGGCGAAATGGAACTCATCATCCAGCTCGAGACCCGGTCGGGCGGCCAGCAGCCGCGTGATCCGACCGCGCGAAGGTCTGGAAAAAAAGAGAAAAGAACTCCCCTCTTCCACCCAGTTCCCGAGAAAGTCGTTGCCGAGGAGGGCTTCATCGTCCTGCCTCAATAGGCCTTTGATCAGATAGATATAAAGGTCCTCGTAAGGTGGGGAAGATGCGTTGGGCTGAGTCTCTGTCATATTTTTTGGGTTCACAATCCGAATGGTGTCTGTCACATCATTCCGGGTTTTCCCCGGATGGCTGAGAGATGCGAATGGCTACAAGGGTCGCAATGTTCACGGCCAGATACATCTGCCCCATTACCGCCTCAAGGATGGTGAGGGACCTCGCCTGATCGGCCAATGGGACAATGTCGCCATAGCCGGTTGTGGATAAGGTGACAAAGCTGAAGTATATCAGGTTCTCCAAATCCAGCTTGGCGGGCCCTCCGGAGATGAAAGAGCCGGGCTGAAGGGTCTCAAGAAGGGAAAAGATAAAGGCCCACATGAGCCCGATGAGGAAATAGCCGCAGATGGCGCCTCGAATCAGATCTGCGGTAACGCGCTTTTGTTTGAACAGGTGACTTACGATGATGATGGTTGCAAAAGCAAAAAAGATTGCGCCGGAAACCACATCGATCAGATGGATGACCGGCAATTTCAAAAAAAAATATATCCAGTGTGCAAAAAAGGCGGGCACAGCCATTGACAGGCCAAAAAAAAGTGCCCTTCTACTTTCTCCTATGGCATAGATTGCGGACAGGAGGATGACGGAAAGAAAGATATCCAGGAGAAAGCTGATCTTAAAAAACCCACCGGTTAACGGATGCAGAACGAAAAGCAGCATGAATGCAATGAGCAGGAACAGGAATCGGCGCGTCTTGAACCAACCGTGCAGGCGATGGGATCTTTCTGTCATAGCTTGGTTTCCAGGTCACAGGGAATTTTCTAAGCATGAAACCACTTAACTCAGGAATCGCAATATATCATTTCACCCTTTTCGGGGAAAGAGGTTTCTGAAGGGTTGTCTGCCGTCAATAAATGTCCTGATATCCAATTGATCCTGGCTGACCGTTACGGTTACGGCCCCTGACAGGGAAATGCGGAGAACGTTGCATGCGATGTCTCGAAGCCTATTAAGGACGGTTGGATGAGGAAAATTCCGGGCAGTCCTTTCCCCTGAAGAGATGATGCAGATCCTGGGGCTCACCAACTCCAAAAATTTTTTGGAGCTGGATGTCTTGCTCCCGTGATGGGGCGACAGGAGAATATCGCTCTGGATCATTTGACCTGCACGCGCGATCAACGCCTCCTCGCCGACCTTTTCCAGGTCCCCCGGAAAGAGAAAGGATGTATCTCCGTAGGTAATTTTAAGGACCATTGAATTATTGTTGAGCCGCTTTCCGTCGTCTTTAATGCCGGGGATCCCGGTTTCAGGGTCAGGATGGAGGACCTGCACCCGGGCCCCGTTGATCCGGATTTCTCCCTGAAGATCAGCAGGGAGCATCTTTCGAATCTCCTGCCCTTCTACAATTTCCATGAGTTCTCTGAAGCTTGGCGTCTCCACCTGGTCCCCATTGTACCAGAATTCCCTGGGGTGAAAGAATCTGGCTATGAAACGGAGACCGTTCATATGGTCTGCCTGGGGGTGGCTCAGAACCAGGTAATCGATCCGCAGGATCTTTGAATGCCAGAGATAGGGGGCCACGACCATCTCCCCCACGTCAAAGCTGCCGCCAGCAAATCCCCCGCCGTCGATAAGCATCTTCTTACCGCCCGGAAATGAGACAAGGGCCGCATTCCCCTGCCCCACGTCCAGAAAGGTCACCTGGAGGTCCCTGTTGAACCGGACGGTATAGGCCCAGTAGGCGATATCGCTCAGGATGAGAATGGCAACGACGACAAGTCCTGTCTTTGCCCATCTGCGGCGCCTGAAAAAGAAGGCGAAAAAGATGAGGAGATAAAAGAGGACTATCTCAAAGAGATTTGGCGTGATCGTCCAGATGCTCGACCAGGGGAGGTTGGCCCAGAACTCGATGATGGACATCCATATGTCGAGTCCCCATGAGGCGATCTGGAGAAAGAGCCCGGCGATCCCCGTGGAAAGGGGAACGGTTACAGCGGAAAGGAGCCCCAAGGGTATGAGCCACACCCCTAATATCGGTACGGCGGTCAGGTTGGCCGGCATGGAAACCAGGGGAATCCGGTGAAAATAATAGCAGGTGACAGGGAGGAGAAAGAAGGCGGCCGACGCGCTCGCGGCTGCAAGCCCGATGAAATAGTCGAGCAGGCGGTTGCGTGCGGGCCTTTTCCCTGTGAGCGTGTTCACCGGCCGGTGGAGCCGGTTCAATATGGCCGGGGTCAGCCAGAGGATGCCGATCACCGCCATGAAGGAGAGTTGAAAGGAGATGCTGAAAAGGGCGTTCGGGTCGAAAAGGAGGATAACCAGCCCGGCCAGGCTCAGGGTGGACCATACCTCCCTTTCGCGCCCCAGCAGGAGGGACGCCAGAAACGCAAGGACCATGATCATGGCCCTCTGGCTGGATACCTGAAAGCCTGCCAGGAGGGCATAGCCGATGACAGGGAAACATGTCAACAGGGCGGCGAGTTTCCGCACATCTACGCTGAGGGCCAGCCGGTAGGAGCGGGAAATGAGCCACTTGAACAAAAAGAAGGCCACGCCGGCCACCAGACCAATGTGGAGACCGGAGACTGCCAGGAGATGACCCAGGCCGGTCTGGTTGAAGGGTTCTCTTAGGGCGGGCGTTATCCCCTGTCGTTCACCCAGAATCAAGGCGCGGAAGAGGGCGTCGTTGCGAGGATCCAGGCGCTCTTGGAAAAATTCCCTGACCGGTCTTTGGAGCCCTTCCACCAATCCTCGAAAAAAGGTGAGGCGGCCGGGTCCCAACCGTACAATCCGTGTCCCATCGGAAATATTGGCTGCGCACGTAAGGCCCTTTAATTTCATGGCCCCTTCGTAGTCGTAATTTCCCGGATTGTTGAAATTTCTAAAAAGGCGCAGACGTGCCGGGAAACGGATCCGGTCGCCCGGGTGAAGGTCGGGGAGGTTCCGATACACGGTGACAGCGATGTTTTCGTCGAGGGGAATGGTTTTTTCCGGAAGACACAGGCCGCTGGCACAGAGTGTAAACCGTCTGATTCTGTCGTCGATGACCTTGACCGGATCGAGAACCGTTCCCTCGATCAGCGTCTTTTTGTTCTGACTCGCCAAATAGATCAGCCCGGATGGGGAGGGATTCCCCTGGATCAGCAGGGCGCCGGCAGGAAAAAAGATGAAAAGGAGGAGATAGCCCCTCAGGCGGGGATGGGAAACAAGGAGGGCAATCAGCAAGGCGACGATGAAAAAAAAGAGACCGGCGATGAGAACGTGACTGTGAAAGGGGATTTCATGGGCCGCCAGGATGCCCCCGGCAAAGGATATGGCCATTGGTATGAGCGGGCGGTGAAACAGGCTACTCGCCTTCTCGCCATATGGCGGCCCCCAGTCCTCTGAATTTTTCTTCAATGGCCTCGTATCCCCTGTCCAAATGATAAATCCGATGCACCTCGGTCCTGCCCCCCTCTGCTACCAGCCCGGCCAGGACAAGGGACGCGCTGGCCCTGAGGTCGGTTGCCATCACAGGAGCGGAAAAGAGCCGGTCTTTTCCCTTCACCAGTGCCTGACCCCCGTTAATTTCAATATCAGCCCCCATGCGCCGCAGTTCACTGACGTGGATGAAGCGGTTTTCAAATATGGTTTCCCGGATCATGCTCCATCCATCGGCAACGGCCATGAGGGTCATGAACTGGGCCTGGAGATCCGTAGGGAAACCGGGATAGGGCATGGTCTTGATGTCAACGCTTTGGATGCGGTCAGGCCCCCGTATGATCATGCGCCGATCTCCTGTGTCGATATCCGCACCGGCCAGTCTCAGCTTTTCAATAAGGGAAGTCAGGTGGCCGGGCAGGCAGGCGTCGATGGTGATGTTTCCCCGGGTAATGGCCGCCCCGATCATAAAGGTCCCTGCCTCGATCCTGTCGGGTATGATCTCATGTTGGCAGGGTCTCAGGTGATCCACCCCCTGGATGATGATGGTATCAGTCCCGTCCCCTTGGATATCCGCGCCCATGGACCGGAGCATATCGGCCAGGTCCTGGACCTCGGGTTCATTGGCCGCATTTTTGAGGATGGTCCGGCCCCGGGCAATGACCGCGGCCATCATGATATTCTCGGTGCCAGTGACCGTTGGGATATCAAAGAAAATGTTCGCCCCGTTTAAGCGGTTTGCCCGGGCATTGACGTAGCCATGCTCCAGATAGATATCGGCCCCCATGGCCACGAGGGCCTTCAGGTGAAGATTGATGGGCCGGGCCCCGATGGCGCATCCTCCGGGCAGAGAGATCTTGGCCCTGCCGCAGCGGGCCAGGAGGGGGCCCAACAGGAGGATAGAGGCCCGCATGGTCTTTACCAGTTCATAGGGGGCCTCATAGCCTGTCAGGTTGTCGGAATTCACCTCAAGGGCGCCCCCCTCTTCCCTGAAAGCCGCGCCCAGGTCCGTCATGATGCGCTGGATAGTCCGAATGTCTCTGAGTCGGGGGATCCGTTTCAGGCGATGCCGGCCGCCGGTCAGGAGACAGGCCGCCATGACCGGAAGGGCCGCATTCTTGGCCCCGCTGATGCTGACCGTGCCTTTCAGGGGCTTGCCCCCCTCAATAACGATTTTGTCCATGTTATGGGCTTTCAGGTAAACAAATTTAGGGATTAAAATAAGGAGTATTCATTCAATCCCTCAATCCCTCAATCCTTCAATTCCTCAATTCCCCAATTCTTGATCGTCATGGTCTAAACCTGACGAACTGCTTGGGTTCAAAGGGACCTCCGGAAACGGGCTCGGCCAAGGCGTGAGTTTCCATGACCGAGTTGACCTTGATCATGCCGATTTTTTCTCCAAAGAGAAAAATAGTTCGTCCGCTGCCGGAGGGGATCGATTTCCCCTGGGCAAACACCTCAAACAATTTTCCCGGTTCGAGCCCCACTTCCTTTCCCGCATTGATCATGATGGCGTTGTTCTCCACTGCCAGGATGCTTCCTGTCCAGGGTTGTCGGTGAAGCTCTCTGGCCACTATCTCGGCCAGCTCTTTGATCATCTCGGGGTACGCTTCCGTTGACACCTCATCGATGAAGGCCTTTTCGTCCAACTCCTCTGCCTCATCCAGATCCACGGGAAACTCCTCCAACTCCACATGGGTCAACAGGAGGGTCTTGCTTGCAGTGTCGATAATGTTGACGGCCATGGAAATCCCGTAAAACTTCCGCCACTTGTCAAAGGGCCATAGGCCGCTTTTCCGGATGCTGATTTCTACCGGGTCCAACACCCCGATGATGAGATCGTTCATCCCTAAACTATGGGCGAAATCCACAAGGCTTGAATTGGTTACCACCCCGAACTGGGGGGATTCCATGGCCAGGGATGAAAACATGCCGTCAGGGGGTTCACTCACCAGGAGGTTGGGGGATGCCTTTAAGAGATCATAGAACTGTCTGCTGTACTGGCCGGTTATCTGGGCTCCAACCCCTGCCTGGTCCACAAGGGGGAAGACCATGACACGCTGTTTGAGATTGGGCTGCTCAGGCAGGATCTTGTCTGCCCAGGAATCGGGAAGGACCTTCCGTGTCAGGGATGCCGTGGTGCTGCAGCCCGAAACAGCAACAAAAAGGGGCATAAAGATCAATAAAAGTAGTTGTGAAAACCGTCTGATACGCACGTATTTCCTCCTATAAAACAATGTCAAAAGAATCAAACTCGTCCTGCCAGTTGTCTTGCTCCTTGCGAATACCGCTTACTCCGGCGGCAGGGGGGCCTTTCTGGCACCAGGAAACGAGTCTGTTGACCTCATGTTCCGGTCCCTCGATCAAGACCTCCACGGTTCCGTCAGGCCGGTTTTTTACCCATCCGGTCAGCTTTAGGGAGATCGCCTCCCGCCGTGTGGACTCCCTGAACCAGACGCCCTGGACCCGGCCCTCAATGATGAGGTGCGTCCTGACGTTATCCATCATCATATCTCCTGAGACAATGCCTAAATTCCCAACTCCCCAAATTTCTGTATCCCCCAACCACTCGTCAGGCATTCAGCAATGCCAGGAATGCATCTTCGTCCAGGACTGGGATACCCAGATCCTGGGCCTTTGCGAGCTTGGAACCGGGGGAAACCCCGACCACCAGATAGTCAATGCCGCTCCCTACAGAGGAGGCAACCCTTCCGCCGTGCCCGGTTATGATCTCTTTAGCCTCTGAACGTTTCAGTGAGGAAAGCGTACCGGTGATGACGAAGGCCTTGCCTGAAAGCGGTGAGGCCGGGGGCAGAGACGGGGCCTCCAGTTCGATGCCCGCCTGCATCAGTCCGCTGAGACGGTCTCTGTTGCGGGGATCGTCAAAAAAAGTGATGACGCTCTCGGCAATCTGTGGACCCACCCCGTCGATGGCCAGGAGTTTTTCCTCTGTTGCATGTACGAGCTGTTCGATATCTCCAAAATGCCTGGCTAATATGGCGGCAATGTACTCCCCCACATGCCGGATCCCGAGGGCGTAAATAAACCTGGCCAGAGTGGCCTTTTTGCTTTTCTCAATGGCTGCGAGCAGGTTGCCCGCTGATTTTTCCTTTATCTTGTCCAATTTGAGCAGATCGTCAAGGGTGAGGTCGTACAGGTCGGCTTCCTCGCGGATCAGGTCCTTTTCGATCAACTGAATCAGGATCTTTTCCCCAAGTCCGTCAATATTCATGGCGCCCTTGGAAACAAAATGCCTGAAAGATCCCTTTACCTGTGCCGGGCAGTTCGGGTTGGGACATCTCAGGACCACCTCCCCTGCCTTTCTCACGACATCTGAACCGCAGACCGGGCAGTGAAAGGGCATCATAAATTTCTTTTCGCGGGCGGTCCGCATGGATGGGATCGACTTGACCACCTCGGGGATGACGTCTCCTGCACGTTGGACGATGACCCTGTCCCCTTCCCGGATATCTTTTTTTTCAATCTCCTCCTGGTTATGGAGTGTCGCGCGCCTGACAAGGACACCGCCCACTTCAACCGGTTCCAGGTGGGCGACCGGCGTCAAGGCGCCGGTGCGGCCCACCTGAACATCTATCTTGATAAGGACCGTAGTCTCCTGGCTTGCCTTGAACTTATAGGCCATGGACCATCTCGGGCTCCTCGATTTCTGCCCTAGACGGGCCTGTAGGGCCAACCGATTCACCTTGATCACCGCGCCGTCAATTTCATAAGGGAACCGGGTCCGGATTTCTTCCAGATGATGGCAGGTATCGATGACCTCCGATGGGGCGTCACATATGCGGATGTATGGCCGGTTGACCCGAAGGCCCCATTCCTGAAGCTGAAGCATGCGTTCATAGTGGGTTTCGCAGGGGGGTCCGTATATAGTCCCGATGCCATAACAGAACATGTTGAGCGGCCTTTTGGCCGTCACCCTCGGATCAAGCTGCCTCAGAGAACCTGCCGCTGCATTTCTGGGGTTGGCGAAGGGCGGAAGCCCCCCGTCAACCCGTTTCCGGTTCAGGTCTTTAAAAGGCTCCAGTTCCATATAGACCTCGCCTCTTACTTCCAGGAGGTCAGGGAGGGGCGGTCCATCTTTCTTTTTTGTCAGGGTCAAGGGGATGTCCAGAATGGTCTTAATGTTAGGGGTGACGTTCTCCCCCACAAAGCCGTCTCCCCGAGTCGAGGCCACCTTGAGGGCGCCCTTTTCATATACCAGTTCCACGGCCAGGCCATCGATCTTGGGCTCCACCGTATATTGGATGGGGGAGTCGCCCCGCAAGAACCGTTTGACCCGTGCGTCAAAATCCCTGATTTCCTGGTCACTGAAGGTGTTTTCCAGACTCAGCATGGGGGTCCGGTGTCCTACCTCGGAAAAGGTCTCGAGGGGTTCCGCGCCTACCATCTGTGTGGGCGAATCAGGGGTTGCCAGTTCAGGATGCTGCTGTTCCAGATCGAAGAGGCGTCTGAAGAGCCTGTCATACTCGGCATCGGATATCTCGGGGTCGTCCAGAACATAGTAGCGGTCGTTGTGGTACCGGATCGCCTCCCGAAGGGCTTCAATTTCTTTTTCCACGTCGCTCATTATCATGATCCCGTCAACATGCTGTTTCATTCCGAAGGATTGCAGCCCGCCAAGGTCTTGGAAAGATCTAACAGCAGGTCGCCTGCCAGCCGTGTGCTCTCCTTTAATCGTGCATCGGAGAAGCCCGGCCTCCATTTAAGATCGGATAGTTCATCTGAAACCACAAGCAGGGCTGTCAGGGCCGATGAACGATAGGCCGCCACGGTCAGAAGGGCCGATATCTCCATGTCCACAGCCAGAACTCCCAGTTTCTGAAAACGTCTTACCTTTTCCGGGGTCTCTCGATAGATGGCGTCTGTGGTCCAGATGTTTCCCTCTACAGATTCCCGGCCGCTGTGGGCGATGGCGTCGGCCAATATCCGGTTGAGTCCTGGATCAGCCCTGGGCACCTCACCGGTCAAAGGATAATGCTTGGAGGTCCCCTCTTCGGAAATAGCCCGGGTCGGGATCACCAGATCGCCGATGTTCAGATCAGGCTGCAATGACCCGCACCATCCCAGAACCCATATCCTCCTGGCCCCCAAAACAATCAGTTTTTCTAATCCCATGACCGCATGGGGGGCGCCGATAAATGGGCCTGCCAGGGCGATGGGGGATGCGGCAGTCCGACCTTCAGCCCGGTAGAGCCTGTACAGGGGCGTGTCACTGAACGGAATTTCCACTGCCCCGGACTCCCGGACAAGCCGTTTGAGTTCATGAGGAAGCATTACCATCAGCGCAACAGGGCCCAGATGGGGATCCCTTTTTCCCTTTACCGGCCGGATAATCCCCCGACTGTATGTTTCCATTTGCATGAATGGCGAATCGCCTTTGATTCCGGAAGATGAGCAGATGCCGCACACGCGGACGTGCCGCCTGAATATTAGAGGCTATCCTTCTCATTGGCAACCCCTAAATGAAGCGTTGCTGATGAAAAGGACGTATTATGTTGCCTTCGTACGGCACCATATCTGGCGAAGCTTCGCCTCAAACCGACGAGACTGCGCGATGGTGGATACTGGATTCTGGATACTGGGATGCTGGGAAACTGTCTTTTCAGCCCTTTGACCTCTGGGTTCTGATGCTCGTTATTCGTTGCTGGTCGGCGCGAGACGTAGATCCCGCAGGATGCGGGATTTATGGGTGTTGGTTACCAACTTAAGGCATTTTCGGCACTTTCCGGACCAGGGACGACGCTAAGGTCAAAGCCGGTGAAACGGCGACGTTGCTTGTACGCCGTGTGAACATTTTAGTGGCAAAATCAGCAAAATGTGTTAATAGTTATAATTGCCTGGCCGCGTGTTTCATAATGTCTATGATTTTTGTTGACATAAATGAACGAATTGACATAAACTAAACGATTGCAAAATTAGGACCATAACCCCATGTTTGATAGTTTATCAGAAAAACTGAATCGAACGTTCAAGAAGTTGACGGGGCGGGGAAGACTGACGGAGGCTAACGTCCAGGATGCCTTGAAAGAGGTGCGTTTATCCCTTCTGGAAGCGGATGTCAACTACAAGGTTGTCAAGAACCTGATTTCGGACATCCGGGAGCGTGCGGTCGGACAGGATGTGCTTGAAAGTTTAACGCCTGGTCAGCAGATTGTAAAGATTGTCAATGAAGAGCTGACCCGGTTGATGGGCGAGACCCGGATGGGGCTCGAACTGGTGGGACGGACCCCCCATGTGCTGATGTTGGTGGGGCTCCAAGGATCGGGTAAAACAACAACAGCCGCCAAGCTGGCCTGGCATCTACGGAAACAGGGGAGACATCCATATCTGGTCCCGGCAGATATCTACAGGCCGGCCGCTGTGGATCAGCTCAAGAAATTGGGTTTGCAGATCGATGTCCCGGTCTACCCCACTGAACCAGGTCAAATCCCTGAGAAAATATGCATAGATGCACTGGCCGGGGCCGGGAGGGAAGGGGCCGATGTCCTGATTATCGATACGGCCGGCCGCCTCCATATCGATCAGACCCTGATGGCCGAACTGGAGACGATCAAGGCCAAAATGCATCCGGCCGAGATCCTTTTGGTCGCTGATGCCATGACCGGGCAGGACGCGGTCACCGTGGCAAAGGATTTTAACGAGCGGCTTGATATCTCCGGTGTGATCCTCTCGAAAATGGAAGGAGATGCAAGGGGCGGCGCCGCCCTCTCCATCAAGGCGATTACTGGCAAGCCGATCAAATTTGTGGGCGTGGGAGAAAAGGTCAATGCGTTAGAACCGTTTCATCCAGACAGGATGGCCTCACAGATCCTGGGAATGGGAGATATCCTGTCTCTCATCGAGAAGGCCCAGGATGAATTCGATGAAAAAGAGGCTAAAAAGTTAGAAAGAAAGCTCAAACGAAGCGAATTCGATCTTGAGGATTTCCGGTCCCAGTTGAAGCAGATGAAAAAGCTCGGCTCGCTCGATGAGATCCTGGGGATGATACCGGGAATGGGCAAGTTGAAGAAACTCGGAAATCTCAAGCCGGATGAAAAAGAGCTGGTCAGGGTGGAGGCGATTATCAACTCCATGACCGCGGAGGAGCGACGGAGGCATAAGATTATTAACGGAAGCAGAAGACGAAGAATCGCAAGAGGGAGTGGGACGACCGTCCAGGACGTGAATCGTCTATTGAAAAACTTTGTACAAACAAAGAAAATGATGGAACGCTTTACCAAAAAGGGTGGATTGGAAATCCCATCCTTTTTTGGCTGAAGATTGGGCATACAACCAGGTCCCGGCCTTGGTTTTGCCGGGGCCCCAGCGAAGGCGAGGGGGTGATAAGAGCAAATGGCAGTTAGAATTCGAATGACACGGATGGGTGCTAAAAAGAAGCCGTTTTACCGTCTGGTGGCGGCCGATTCACAAGCGCGTCGGGATGGAAGATTTTTGGAGATATTGGGATATTATGATCCTACGAAGGATCCTGCGGTGGTGAAGATTCACGAGGAGAAGGTAAACTACTGGCTTGGAAAAGGGGCGCGCGTCTCGGAATTGGCCAAGGCCCTCCTAAAGAAGGAAGGAATGATGCAATCCCATTCAGCGTCAAATTGATGTGACGTTTCTGTCCGATCAGATGGGAGGTGAATCGAGATGAAGGATTTGATTTCATATATTGCGAAAGCGCTCGTGGATAAACCAGAGGAAGTGGCCGTCACGGAAATTGAGGGAGAACAGACGTCCGTTATCGAGCTGAAAGTAGCCAAGGAAGATCTCGGAAAAGTCATCGGCAAGCAGGGTCGCACGGCACGAGCCATGCGGACGATTCTCAGCGCAGCCTCCACAAAGATTAAGAAACGATCAGTTTTGGAGATTATAGAATAGCGTTGACATCCGGTTTGTCCGGCAATTTACTCCTGGTGGGAAAGGTCCTCAGACCCCATGGGCTGGAAGGTCTCCTCCGTGTCCGGTCCTACGGACGGTCTGAGACATCGTTTTCAGAGGACCCAAAAGTTCTTTTAAGACCTGTTTCGGGAGGCATCCATGCGTACAAGGTGTTGTCCGCAAATCCTCACAAGAATATTGTCTTAATGAAATTGCAGGGAGTGAATTCGTTAGAAGAGGCAGAGGAGCTGAGAGAAGCGGAAGTCTTGGTCGCGGCCGAGGCCGTTCCCCGCGAGGAGGGGGAGTATTTCTGGCATGAACTGATCGGGCTCAAGGTCTTCCAGAACACGGGGGAGTACATCGGTGATATCTCCCGGATCATACCCGCGGGGAACAATGAGATCTATGTGGTGGGACGAGGCAAAAAGGAGATCTTTGTCCCGGCCACATACGAGGTGGTGAAAGAGATCAACCTCGAAAAGGGAACAATGACCATTTCGCCCATGGAGGGGTTGTTAGACCTGAATGAAGTTTGATGTTCTTACCCTGTTTCCTGAAATGATCGAGGCCTACCTACGACAGGGTGTCCTGGGCCGTGCCATTAACAGGGGACTGGTGGATATCACGCTGGTCAATATCCGCGACTTTGCGAGAGGAAGCCACAAGATCACAGATGACCGCCCTTACGGGGGCGGCGACGGCATGATTATGAAACCGGGGCCTATCTGCCGGGCCCTAAAATCGGTTGACAGGATAAAAGGAATAAGTCGGGTGATTCTCCTCAGCCCTCAGGGAAAACGGTTCGATCAGTCGATGGCATGGGACATGTCCCAGTGGAACCAACTCATCCTGATCTGTGGCCGCTACGAGGGGGTCGATGAAAGAATCCTGTCGAACCATATCGACTTGGAACTCTCGGTGGGCGATTATATCCTGACAGGCGGGGAATTGGGGGCCATGGTGGTCATCGACGCGGTGGCCCGCCTGATCCCCGGGGTTCTAGGGGGTGAAAAATCCAGCATCGAGGATTCCTTTGAGGATGGTCTTTTGAAATACCCTCAATATACCCGACCCAGGACGTTCCAGGGAAAGGAAGTGCCGGAGGTACTCCTGTCGGGAGATCATGAAAAGATCCGGGTGTGGCGCAGGAAGGAATCCCTCAGACGGACCGTCGAAAGACGACCTGACCTGCTTAAACAGGCCAAACTGACGGCAGAGGATAAAGCGCTTCTGGCGGAATTATAAGGGGGCGTGGGTGTGCGTCTCTACATGGGATTGGTTCATTTTCCTGTTTACAATAAGAACAATGAGAAGATCGCCTCTGCCATAACCACCTTGGATATTCATGACCTGGCCAGGTTGGCCAGGACGTATGACGTCAGGAGACTTTTTATTATCACGCCTCTTGATGATCAGCAGGAGCTGGCGAGACAGATCTTAAGGCACTGGATCGAGGGGTACGGAGGCAGGTACAACCGGCACCGGAAAGAGGCGCTTGAATGCGTTTCTGTGGTTGAGAGCCTTGAGCAGGCAATCGCCCGGATCCATGAAATGGAGGGAGAGCCTCCGATAACCATCGCAACAGATGCGGCAAACCAGAAAGAGCGGTCCATATCCTGCGCAGAGGCAAGACAGGCCATTTGGAAGAATCAGGTGGTGGCCCTGATATTCGGGACAGCATGGGGCCTTCATGAAGAGATGATAAGACAGGCAGACCGGGTGTTGGTCCCCGTTCTAGGAAAAAGGGGCTACAATCACCTCTCCGTCAGGACCGCGGCCGCCATTATCCTGGACCGATTGGCAGGGTAGAAGGAAAATTAAGCACGGGCAGGGCGCAGGAAGTCTATTCTGATGCGCAGCTTCGATATATGAAAAAAAGAGGAGAACGATATGAATATCATGGAAGCGCTTGAAAAGGAACAGATGCGTGTCGATATCCCGGATTTCAAGCCGGGAGACACGGTTCGGGTACATGCCAGGATAAAAGAAGGCGAGAAAGAAAGGATTCAGGTATTTCAGGGAGTTGTTATCCGTAAGCGCAAGGGAAATATCGGCGCTACTTTTACCGTCAGGAAGGTCTCCTACAATATCGGTGTCGAACGGATCTTTCCGCTGCATTCCCCTGTTATAGACAAAATCGAGGTCGTCACAAGGGGCAAGGTCCGAAGGGGACGTCTTTACTATCTGAGAAACCTGAGAGGAAAGGCTGCCAGAATCAAGGAGAAACGAACCTGATGAAGCCGATGTGTGTCGGTTCAGGAAATCGGATGGTGCCGGTCCGCGAGACGGGTGGACGTGGGTCCGCATGAAAATCTAAGGCTCTTCCCGGACTGCGCCGACACCTTGACCGGAGCCCCCTTTTTTCATGAGGGATTGGCTCGGGAGGCCGGATACAAGTTGATCGCCGGGGTGGATGAAGCAGGTCGGGGTCCCCTGGCCGGTCCGGTTGTGGCTGCGGCGGTTATTTTTGCCGGTAGCCCCGATTTGCCGGGGATTCGGGATTCAAAACAGATGACGGCAAGGAAGCGAGAGGAGGCCTTTGCTGTCATCCAGCGTGAAGCCTTAACTACGGGCATTGGTGTTGTTTCGCGCCTGTATATTGATGAATTCAATATCCTGAAGGCCTCACTCGAGGCCATGTCGCGCGCGGTAAAGACCCTTGACCCGCGACCGCAGATCCTTCTTGTTGACGGGATCCACCCGGTTCCCGTCTCCATCACTCAGAAATGCCTCAAAAAGGGCGACCAGATCTGTCGCAGCATCTCTGCTGCCTCTATCCTTGCCAAGGTATACCGGGACAGAATCATGCGGGCCTTCCATAAAATGTATCCAGTCTATGGTTTTGATAAGAACAAGGGCTATGGAACGGTTCGACACCTTGCAGCCCTGAAGGAGTATGGACCATGCCCGGTTCATCGCTTGACCTTTAAACACGTCGTTCGGCATTGAAAAATGACGTTGAGTTCAAAATGACCCCAATTTTCATTTTGTTATCACACAGGGCAACAAAGCCCACAAAGAAAAAGAGTAAACGTTCACACGGTCAGGTTTCAGTGTTCAGGTTTCAGATTTCAGTCCCAAGGGTATGAAAACCATAAATCACACGGAGACCAAAAGACACAAAGAAAGACAGACGTGCAAATAAATGGTCCCAAATAAATATCTTTGTAGGTCTGTGGCTTTGTGTGAAAATGTTTACTCAAGTTTCGCACCCCTTCGCGTTCCAGA
>CAYPDL010000052.1:0-23506 GCA_964409475.1 uncultured Desulfobacteraceae bacterium
CAAAGCCACGAAGAAATGAAAACGGCATTTTGGTTCTCTTTGTGATCTCTGTGGTTCTGTGTGATAAAAAGATGAGAGTTTCGGCTCTGTTGAACCCAATGCCATCTCCGAGCTACTGATCCATTCCCCAATCCTTCAATTCCTAAATTCCTGAATCCCTCAATTTTTCCCCCATCTTCCGGGGATGGCTGTTCCGCAGAAGGCGCAGCGTCCATCCTTCATGTTGAGTGTATCGATCAGGTATCCGTTCCGCTTTATGACGACCTTGTGGCAGTGGTGACAGTATGTCTGGGTGCCGTCGTGGCCGGGCACATTGCCCAGGTATACATAGTGAATTCCCTCCTTGAGTGCGATGTCTCTCAGCTTTTCAAGGGTTGAGACAGGGGTGGCCGGCAGCCGTGTGAGCTTGTACTGGGGAAAAAACCGAAGAAAATGGAGGGGGTAGTCGGGCCCTAATTCCTTGAGTATCCACCCGCACATCTGCCGGATCATTTCGGGATTGTCCACATAGGTGGGCACCACCAGGGTGGTCATCTCAAACCACACCCCCTGCTCATGGAGCGTCTTGAAGGTATTTAAGACCGGCTGGAGGGTCCCGCCGTTGAGGGAGCGATAGATATCATTGTCAAACGATTTCAGGTTGACATTGGCCCCATCCAGGTGTTTGCAGAGCCGGAGGAGAGGCTCACGGTTAATGTAACCATTTGAAACCAGAACATTCCGGATACTAGCCTCCCTGGCCAGTCTGGCCGTATCGCACATATATTCATAATAGGTGATCGGTTCGGAATAGGTATAGGCGATGGCCGGAATGCTCCGCTTTTCGGCCTGCTCGACCACCTGCTCTGGAAACAGTTCCATGTGCTCCACCTCTTCGGGCCTTTTCTGGGAGATTTCCCAGTTCTGGCAGTTGAGGCACCTGAAATTGCACCCGGTGGTGGCGATGGAAAAGATGAGCGAGCGCGGATGAAAATGATTGAGGGGCTTTTTCTCGATGGGGTCCACATGAACCGCGCACGGGTCCCCGTAGGCAAGGGAGTAGAGCTTCCCCCCGATATTGACCTTTGACCGGCAGATGCTCCTGTCGCCAGGGCTGAGGACGCAGCGGTTCGGGCATACCTGACACTGCACCACCTTTCCGTGGGTGGTATAGTAAAATCCCTCAATAGACCATTTCCACGGTTTTTCAGGGGCGTCATTCTTGAATATGTGTCCCCTGATGCTCTCGCCCACATCGCTCCTTTTCCCCAAAAAGCCATAACCGGCCCCTGCGCAGAGAAAGGCCGAGGCGCCCAGGGCCGCGGTCTTGAGGAATTCCTTGCGCGTCATCAGTGCAGAATCGTTTGAGGGGGTGATGGGAGTATGGGTCTTCATGAACGGATTCTCCTGCCCGATATAAAAACGATCATACTCGAAATCTTCACAAGAATCAAAAAAATCGACGCAGCCCGTATTCCCCACAGGGGGATCAGGACCGTTCCCGTCGCCAGGGTGCCAACCGCGGCCCCGCACAGATCGGCCGCCAGGCACCCGGCGGCAGGGCTTGTCTCTTCCCCGATGATTCTTGCTGCAACCGGAAACTGAAAGCCTGAAAAAAAGGAAAAAACAAAACAGAACAGGAGAAAGTGCAGGGGATGAGGCTCGCTTTTGAAATATGAAATCCACAAGAAAAAGATAAATAATAGAGACAAAATGATTGTTTCCGAGACTGTTATCTGAAGTCTCAGTCTGGCGCGCCATCGCCGGCCAGCCATGGCCCCGGGGAGGAGTCCCAGCAGGAATGCGGTGACAACAGCCCCGATTTCGATATAGATGTAGCCGTAAATGACCTGAAATGCAAAAATGATGAGCATTTCCATGCCCATGGTCGCAAATCCCGTTGAAAAAAGGATATATTCCGCCCTCTTCATAAACACAAGGTAGAGGACGCTAAGTCCCAGAAGGGCTGCAAAAAACCAGCCCGGATGGGCCCCATGACGGATGAACCATTCCTGAAAGACGATACTCATGAGCGTCGGCTCAAAATCGGTATTGAGGGGCTCATGTCGATCCAGTCTGTCTTGGAGCTGTTTCATCCTTTCGCCGGTCACATTGCCGTAGAAAAAGCCCTCTATGTATGAGGTGGGGATCCCTTTGGCCTTCAGAAGCGACGGAATATCGGAATTCAATTCCCCATCGCTCATAAGAAAATAGGCCTGCTCGCCCGGCAGGATCAGGACATGTTGAAATCGCCTCCGGGCTGTGTTGTAGAGGGTGGATAGTTTTTTCCTCCGGATATCGCTCAGGTAGTTGGGCGAGTAGTCTAGATGAAGGCAAAGCACGCCCCCCTTTCTGAGGACCCGTTTGGCAAGTGTAAAGAACTCGTCCGTGAAGAACCGGTTAAGCTGAAAGGTGTCCGGATCGGGGAGATCGATGAGGATGGCGTCATATGTCTTTGTTGTCTGTTTCACGTACCGCCTGGCATCGGTATTGATGATGGAGAGAGAAGGGGACTTTCCAATGATGCCTAAGGCCTCGGCAGCACCGGTCAGAGCGGGATCCAGTTCCACATAGTCCACATGGGCGGGTCCGTACTTGAAGACCTCTTTCAGCGTCTGGCCCAGGCCCCCTGAAATCAGCAGGAGGTGCTCCGGATGATCGATCTGGGAAAGGGGGTAGTGCACCTTTTCCTCGTTGGCCATGATATCTGAATCCGAGTAGAGCGGAAGCCCCGATTCCCAGAAGGTATATTGCGGTCCTTCCCTTGTGATCACGATTCTGCCGTACGGAGACTCGATGTACCGGACAATGTTGCCGTATTGCCCGGTAAGGGTCGAACTCTCGAAACGGTGATTGACTGAAAAGATGTAGAATAGGGAGGAGACCGTTATGCCGCACACAAGCAAAAGGCGTCGCCTCTGTCTCAACATCAGCAGGAGGGCGATCAGGACCAGGAGGGAAGAGGTGACGGCAATAATGGGGAAGGGCTTGAGCCAGTAGACCAATATGAAACTGAATATGGCCCCTCCGGCGATGTCGCCGATGCTGTCGGTGACATAGAGGTCGCCGCTCTCAAAGGGGTACTGCGCCCTATTGAGGACGTGTTGGGAATAGGGGAGGATGAATCCGGTAAGGAGGCAGTAGGGGGCGATGGCGATCAGGATATAGAAGAGTATGGGATAAAATCCCGGGGAAACGCCGTGGGTGAAGAGGATCTCCCTGAATTCCCTGATGCCGATCATCTGAATCAGAGGCCAGAGGGCGATGATCAAGATGAGAAGGGCATAGACCCTCTCCCCGCCCCCCTTCAGGAATTTCGCGGCAAAGGCCCCCATCCCCGTCATCATTAGCCAGCAGAAAATCACGAGGGAGATGGTGATTTCATTTCCGCTGAACTGGGTCAGGAATTCCCGGATAGTGAGGAGCTGGGTGGTGACAGAGGATATGCCCGTGCCGATGATGCTCCAGATGATCAATCGCCTCAGGTTCACCGGTCTGACCGCTCCTATCCATTAAAAACTAAGGTGTCAATCCATACAACCCTGAACCTCTGAATCCCGCTGCAGCGGGAAACCTTTGAACCCCCCAATCCCTATTCCTCAAAGGCCTGGACCTGGTAGGTGGATACCTCCATCCCTCCCCTTTTCCATTCATTCCCATTAAGACCCGCCTTGAGGCAGAGGTGGTTCAGGAATTCCTCTTTCCGCGGCAACTGGTCCCAGACCTGAGGGAGAAATGTGGACTGGTGATACCCCTTTTTGAGGATAACGCCGTCAATGCCGGGCCTCAGTTTCTTCAAGAGGTCATCGGCGTCTGAATAGGAGAGGGGTTTTGGGTCGGTCAGGATGCTGATCTCGATCTTGACCCTTTTCCATTCCTCCTTGTCGAGGGGCCTGAACCGGGGGTCTTTGAATGCGGCATTGATGGCGTTTATCCGGATTCCCTCGATCAATGATTCCTGCGGGATGATGTGTCCGATGCAGCCTCTCAGGTTTCCCCCGATGGTCAGGGTGACAAAGGTCCCTCTTCGTTGGTTGAAAACCGCATCCAGATGGGCATCGTCGCCCTTTTGTTCCTTATCGCCGAAAAGGGCCTGCTGGATGGTCTTCCGGGCCTCCCTTAACAGATAATCTCCTTCTTTTTCAGTCAACCTTTCAGTATCGGTCATGTCTCCCTCCTTTACCCTTTCTTGATCCAGAGCAGTCAGCGGGATGCCTCTCGGTACCTTCAAGGGTTTGTCGCCGCTGCCGGCAGATGTCGAGAACGCAAGTTGAACGACCAGCGGAATCAGCAATGCACAGATCTTCATTTTCATCCTTTTTGCCTCAGGGTTTGGATCCCTTTCTATCCCTTGCCCCTGCATATCCAGGGCTTTTTTTACATGGAGTCAGGCAGCCAACACGTTACGGGCAGACATTCTCAGGGGGATCTGTTTTTATATATCGGTTAGCTGCGGCACTTCCTTCACTGTGAACTCAGTATATGCCAAAATCTCATGAGCGTCAAACCGTCCGTTTCACCGTATCACTGTTTTCTCACATCAATTTTTGTGTACTGATCGTCACGGCGGTCGGTCCCGAGAGCTATTGACTTGAACGGGTAATGGTTATAGAAACCAGTTCAGGCGCACGAACTAAAATTGGCGCTCAAGAGGGAATACGGGATGGACATGTTCCACGCGCCCGAAAAAGATCGTTTTGGAGAGGCGTAGAGATGACAGCGGAGATTTCTGAAGAGAGGGCAGCCTTCCTGGCACGGGATTACAGCTGTGGGTTCATAGAATACTGTCAGTTGGAGGCCGAAACCGTGAAGCGGGGATTTTTTCAGTCAAAGGTGAAGATCAAGGCCCATCACCGGCAGCAGGACGGCTTTATCCATGCGGGGATGATGGCCACCATGGCCGATCACACGGCCGGATACGCCGCCTTTACAACGGTTCCCGAGGAGTATCAGATCCTGACGATTGAATTCAAGATCAATTTTTTGAGACCGGCCCATGGCGACGCATTGGTCTGTCGCGCCAGGATCATCAGGGAGGGAAAACAGATCATTATAGCGGAGTCGGAGGTCTTTGATACAGCGGATGAATCGGAAACGCTGGCGGCCAAGGCCATGGTGACCCTAATGGCCGTACACAGGGACAGGCTCACATCAAAGCGCTGACGCGATCTCCTCCGCTACCATCCTGGCCGCATCCCGAGGAGACGCCGCATCCCGGATCGGACGGCCGATGACGACATAGTCAGAGCCGTTCCTGACGGCATGGGCAGGGGTGACGATTCGCTTCTGGTCATCGTGGTCCACCACGGTCCAGGCCGGTCGGATCCCCGGCGTCACGATAATCATATCCGGACCGATCTCTTTTCTTACCCTGGCCGCCTCCAGGCCGGAGCATACCACGCCCTGGCACCCTGCCGCCTTTGCCATGCGCGCTCTCAACAGGACCAGTTCGTAGACATCCTCTGCATATTCCTTGGCGTATCCCGATTTTCTCAGTTTCTCCCGGTTCAGGCTCGTAAGGACCGTGACGCCCAGTATCCGGGTGTTGCCCGGGTTTTCCTGTGCAACGTCTTTGAGAATGCCGTCCCCCTCGTCGCAGTGCACGGTCACAAACTGCGGCTGATGCATGCTCGCTGCCAGGAAGGCCCTTTTGACCGTGGCAGGGATGTCGTGGAGCTTGAGATCGAGAAATATCCCCGCAGTCGTCCTGTTGCGTATCTCCCTAAGCAGGTTAGGGCCCTGGGCAATAAATAATTCCAGGCCCACCTTGAACAGGCCCACATGACCATCCAGGGTCTCCACATAGGAGATGGCCTGATCGTAGGATGCGACATCCAATGGAAAAACGATGTAATCTTTCGGGGCTTTCATGGCATATCCTCTTCATTGGATTGATGATTGTCGATTGTCGATTGATGATTGAAAAAACCTGCAACCCACTCTCGATGCTGGTTACTGGTTTCTGGATACCCTGTTATTGAAAATTGAAGAAGAATAAAAAGACTGACTCCTGGCCTCTGACCACTGACCTCTGATCCTGATTCCCCTCGTTCCCACGCTTTGCGTGGGCGCGCATTTCCTGGACGCTCTGCATCCCTTCCTGTCTGTGTATGGTTCATTTGACATGGGGCGATAGACCCCGGACTTGGAACATTTCGCTACAGAAATTAATGGACATCTGTGCAAAAAGCAACTATATTGCACCCATTCAACCGCGAGCCACCGTAGCTCAGTTGGTAGAGCACCTCACTCGTAATGAGGATGTCTGCGGTTCGATTCCGCACGGTGGCTCCACTAAAATCAATAGGTTACCCGCTACAGGGTCCCGTATGATTTTCTGCCGCCTGCCTTATGGCCTCCTGAGTGCGCTATCCCACTACACAGACAATTCAGTGATCCCCGAATCCCTTGAAGTTTGCGGCTTCGGTGCCATGGGTCCTCCTTTCCCTCTACGCGGGGATGGTGACTTCTTGCCCCGTTCACTGGTTCGGGGTAAGGCCAAGCCGAGACGCCCTTAGGGGGATCGGGAGGCTAACCTAATGAAATAATAATAGGTTATTGATTTTTAACATCCCGATCATAAAATCAGAATCCCGAAGTTGGAAATAGGAATTGACCAACCTGGTCTAAATGGGGATACTTGGATTATTTGTTTTTTTAAACGGAGGGTGCAATGATTGTCAATGTTTCCGAGGCGAAAACAAACCTTTCGAAACTCATCGATATGGCTTATCACGGCGAAGAAGTGATCATAGCAAAGAATAATCTGCCCCTTGTTGAATTAGTGGTGCATAAGCCGAAAGCAAAACGCAAATTGGGTTTGCTCATGGGAAAAATTAATATCCCGGATGATTTTCTGGAGGACGATGACGAGATACATGCCATGTTTTACGATGACCCGTCGTGAGAATTCTCGTTGATACCCACATCTATTTATGGATGCTGTCCTGCCCTGAGAAGCTTAGCCAGACCAGGCGCTATAAACTTGAGTCTCCGGCAAATGAAGTCTTCCTGAGCGCCATGAGCATAGCTGAACTCATGATTAAACACTCGATCGGCAAAATAGGCATTGCATTTGATCCGCTTGAAATGGCGAATGAGATGGGTCTTGAGATACTCAGGTTTTCAGGCGTTGAAGCCATGGTTTTGGGCGACCAGCCGCTTTACCACAAAGATCCTTTTGACCGGATGTTGATAGCGCAGGCCCTGGCAAACAAGCTTTCCCTCATGTCTGATGATCCTGAATTTCTCCAATATGGCTGCAAAATCATGTGACTCCAAGGCCAAGGCCCCGCCTATGCCGGTGGTTATGACCCTTTGTCAAATATCATGAATTTCGGTTAAGGCTTCACCGTTTCAACCCGGCATTCCAACTCCCCTTCCCCTAAGAGGACCTGGAGTTGGTCCCCTTTCCCTACGCTTGAAGCGGCCTTCAGGACCTGTTTTTCAGGCAACTTGAGGGCAATGCTGTATCCCCGTTTGAGGACCGACAGGGGGCTCAGGTCTGTGATCCGTCTTTCCATGAGGGAGCGCTTCGCCTCGGTTTCCCTGAGCTTCCGCTGAATGGCCCGGACAAGCTTTTCCACCTGAAACCCAAGCTGTTGCTCCCTGGATCGTATCCTGTTGACCGGAGAATGAAGGCGCAGTGCGCGCATCTCCGATGAGAGCCCCGCCCGCTTCTCCCGGATGACCTGTTCCGTCAGGCGGATGAGTCGGCCGTGAAGCTCATCCAGCCGCATCCAGAGGTTTATCAGCCGCTTCTTGGGGTCCTGAATCCGGTTTTTCAGATGGTTCAGCTCATCAGCACGGCGTCTGATGGTCAACCCCATGGCCGAAACGAGCCGGGTCCCGGCCTGATTCAGACGCTTTATGAGGTCTTCCTTTTCTGCGGCCAGAAGTTCCGCGGCCGCAGAGGGGGTGGGGGCCCTGACATCGGCCGCAAGATCCGAGATGGTCAGGTCGATTTCGTGTCCCACGGCAGAAACGACCGGGATCCGGGATCTCCGGATAGCACGTGCCAGTGCCTCCTGGTTAAAGGCCCAGAGGTCTTCGAGGGAACCGCCCCCCCGGGTCAGGACAATTGCATCAGCGGTGAGTTCCCGGTTGACGAGGTCCAGGGCCGCGATGATCTCATCGCAGGCCTGATCCCCCTGGACCCTGACCGGGACGATGAGGATCTCGATGTTGGCAAACCTTTTGCGGATGATCTTGAGGAAGTCGTGGATGGCCGCCCCGGTGGGGGAGGTGATGACAACCACCTTTTTGGGGAGGAAGGGGAGGGGCTTTTTGATATCCGGGTCAAAGAGACCCTCTTCGGCCAGTTTCTGCTTGACCTGTTCAAAGGCCAGGGCCAGGGCGCCCACGCCGACCGGTTCCAGATAATCGAGGGCGATCTGGTATTCTCCCCTGGGGGCATACACACTGATCCTCCCCTGGGCAATCACCTTCATGCCGTTTTCGGGAAGGAATTTGAGGTACCGGGCCTGGAGTCGAAACATGACCGCACGTATCTGGGCCGTGTCGTCTTTTACCACCATGTAGTAGTGTCCGGAGACCGGGGCCCTGAAATTGGATATTTCCCCCTCCACCCACACAAAATCAAACCGTTCCTCAAGGAGCCCCTGTATGGCCTCGGTGAGCTGGCTGACGGTGTATACCCTGGGGCCGTTGGGTGTCTCGGACACGATTGGAAATGACCTCCTTTGGTATAAAACTCAGAACGCGGAATATTTCCCTCGTTCCCACGCTCTTCATTTGGTTATCGGTGCTGGGTGCTGAAACCCGAAACCTGAATCCCGCTGCCGCGGGAAAACCTCGTGCGTCATCAGAATAGCATGACATCTCGGGCAAGGCAATCGGCTTTCCGGCAGGAGTTGAAATGAATTCCCTTGACCATTCGGTTGAAGTTACCCTATATTTCAAAGCGTACCACGTTCGGCGAAGAATTGGTCCAGGGGATTGCCGGTTGAACGACCCCCTTTGGTAATGATTTATCACAACTAAACGGAGGTTTGACATGAACCCTTTTTTGGAAGACGGGGCTAAAAACCCACTTAAAATTCAGGATAATACCTTCAGGGACGGTCACCAATCCCTGTTGGCTACTCGAATGCGGACCGAGGATATGATTCCCATTGCCGAGAAGATGGACAGCGTGGGGTTCTGGGCCATGGAGGTATGGGGAGGGGCGACCTTTGACACCATGCACCGGTTTCTGGGCGAGGACCCCTTTGACCGGATCCGCACCTTGAAAAAACATATCAAGAAGACCCCCTTTTCCATGCTCCTGAGGGGCCAGAACCTCGTGGGGTACCGGAATTATGCGGACGACGTGGCCAGATTGTTTGTGGACAAGGCGTGCGAGGCCGGGATGGATGTATTCCGGGTCTTCGATGCCCTCAATGACTTCCGGAATTTCCAGACCGTTGTGGAGCGGATCAAGGCCAACGGCAAGCACTTTCAGGGGACCATCTGCTACTCGTTGACCGAAAGACGCATGGGCGGAGAGGTGTTCAATCTGGAATACTACGTCAGCAAGGGGAAAGAGATCCAGGAAATGGGGGCCGACACCCTCTGCCTGAAAGATATGGCCGGCATCATGGCCCCCTTCGATATCGCCAAGATCATCACGGAACTCAAGAAGGTGGTCTCCATCCCAATTCAGCTCCACACCCATTATACCAGCGGCATGGCCTCCATGGTCTATTTAGAGGCCATCAAGGCGGGGGTGGATATCGTGGATACCTGCCTGGCGCCCTTTGCCCTAAGGACATCGCAGCCGGCCGTGGAGCCGATCGTTGCAACCCTTTACCAAACGGTCAGGGATACGGGATTTAATCTGAGCCTCCTCCTGGAGATGGGCGACTACCTGGAGACCGTTGCCCCCAAGTACCGGGATTACCTGGCAAAGAACAGGATGTCCGTGATCGATACGCGCGTCCTGGCGCACCAGGTGCCCGGTGGGATGATCTCCAACCTGGTCAGCCAGCTTAGCGAGGCCAAGGCCCTCGACCGGCTGGCGGAGGTGTATAAGGATGTGGCGGTGACCCGCAAGGAGTTGGGCATGCCCCCGCTGGTGACCCCCACCAGCCAGATCGTGGGCGTCCAAGCCGTATTGAACGTCCTGTTCGGCAGATACAAGATGGTCACCAATGAGGTTAAGGATCTGGTCTACGGGCTTTATGGTAAGACCCCCATACCGGTGGATCCTGAGGTCCAGAAAATGGTTTTGAAAGGTTACAAGCGGGGCCAGACCCCTGTGACCGGCCGGGCGGCCGATTACCTGGAGCCCGAACTGGAAGGAGACCGGAAAAAGATCGGGGACCTGGCCAAAGACGATTTTGATCTCCTTATCTATGCCCTCTATCCCAACACCGGCGAGAAGCTCCTGAAATGGAAATATGGTCTGGAAGAAAGGCCGGCATCGGTCAGCCCCAAGACCCTGGAAGATATCCGTAAAGAGGATGCGGCCATGGCCGCGGCCATTGAGCAGGTGTGCAAGACCGCATAATATGACGGAGCATGGGAGCGTCTATTTTGTCCCGCCGGCAGGCGGGACAGTTTTTTTGCATGCCCCGGGGGAGCAGGCTTGTTTTTAACCTTTGAAGGGATAGAAGGGTGCGGGAAGTCCACCCAGGCCAGACGCCTTGCAGCCCGGCTGCAACGTATGGGGATGTCATGCGTTCTTACGCTGGAACCGGGCGGGACGCCTATCGGGCAGAAGATCCGACGGATACTCCTGGACCAGGACCATCAGGACCTGCCCCCCCTTTCCGAGCTGTTTCTCTATGAGGCGGACAGGGCCCTCCACATGGAACTGGTTATCCGGCCGGCCCTTGCCCGGAAACAATGGGTGGTATGCGATCGTTTTTTCGATGCCACCACGGTCTACCAGGGATATGCCAGGGGCCAGGACCTTCAGATGATCCAGTTTTTGAATGACAAGGCCTCCTCTGGAATCATGCCCGATCTGACCTTTCTCATTGACTGCCCCGTGGAGGTGGGCATAGCAAGGGCGTTGAAGAGGAATGCATCTCTCGAAGACCCTGGCCAGGACAGGTTTGAAAAGGAAAAAATGGATTTTCACACGGCCGTTCGGAAGGGATATCTCTTGATGGCGGAGAAAGAGCCGGATCGATTTGTGGTGGTGGACGGCGCGATTGGTGAAAGTGAGCTGGAAGAGATCATCTTTGATCACGTTCGCCCACATCTGAGCGAAAGAAGTTCCTAACGCGGCACAGCCACAACCAAAAAAGTCTCACACGGCGACACCCCAGTGAAACAACACATGTAAATGGTTTCACGGGGCGGCCAGCGACACGGAGATTTTATTGCTTGAAATCTTTTCTTTTTTTTGTAACTCTTTAGCCTCTTGATAGAAGGCGGGGCAACATGACAGGCCTTTTTCACATGCCTAAAGTGTTACTATTTTTTTACTAAGGGCATAAGAATTTCTAAACTGAATGTTGCTGTTTATCTTTGTGGGCTTTGTGGCTTTGTGTGATCATTTTTGGCACGTTAGCTCACTTTAGGCACTTATTTGCGATGCGTTTTTCCGAGATCATAGGCCAGGAAAAGGCCAAACAATTTTTTAGACGCGTGATGTCTGAGGAGAGGATTCCTCATGCCTATCTGTTTACGGGCATTGCGGGAAGCGGAAAGACGAGCACGGCCACAGCCTTGACCATGGCCCTGAATTGCCAGAGGCCGACAGAGATCGAGGCCTGCGGGGTCTGCCCACCGTGCCGTCGGATGGCGGGAGGGAATTTCCCGGATTTTATATCCATCGCACCGGATGGACAGAACATCAAGATCGAACAGATACGAGAACTCAACCGAAGGCTCAGTTTCGCCCCGGTATCGGCCAGATACAGGGTATGCGTTATCCAGCAGGCCGAGGCCATGACCAGTGAAGCGGCCAATAGTTTTCTGAAGACTCTGGAGGAACCTCCGCCCGGCAATATCCTGGTGCTCAATGCCGTTGAACCTCTGAGTCTACTGCCCACGATTGTATCCCGTTGCCAGAGGGTCCCTTTTCAGCCGCTTCCTGTTGAGGCGATCATTGACTGGCTTGTGAGGGAAAAGGATCTGGACCGACAGAGGGCAACCATCGCGGCGAGGGCCTCGGGCGGTAGTCTGGGACGTGCCCTTCGAATGAGTGAAAATGTTTTTTTTGAGAAGAGGGATGCGTGGATATCGGGACTCTTGAAACTGCCGCGCCTGTCCAAGGGAGATGCCCTGGAAATGGCCATGGAGTCGGCCACCAGAGAAAAGGGAAGGGGTCTGGACAACGCGGAGACCGGTGAACCCGGGCTGCTGGAAATGCTGGCCTTCTGGGGGGGCTGGTACAGGGATCTCCTGGCAGTCAAGGTCGGGGGCCCGAAACATCTGATCACGAATGTAGATTTCCGCGACCAGTTGAAAAATCTTGCTCGAAATATTACCATAGAAAACCTGACGGATAGTCTTCTGGCCGTAGATCAGGCCGTCAGGGATGTGCGCAGGATGGGAAACACCCAACTGGTCATGGGACATACGATTCTGAGCCTTCAAAGACATTTCAGCGACAAAACATGATATGGCCGCCCCGGTTAAATGGGTGGGCCGCTATTTAACAGGGCAGGCAAGAAGGCGCAAAAAATCCTTTAGAACTTTAAACTTGATGCATTCGTAAAAAGTCAAAAATGGGAAACCCGCACCTAATGATTTTAATAAGTTATCCATGCTGAAAATGCCAAATTCGGACTTCTTACGAGACCATCAAACTTTAGTCACTTTAGCTCACTTTAGTCACTTGAACTCACTATGAATAAAATCGTCGGTGTACAGTTCAGATCCCATGGAAAGGTGTATGATTTTGAGTCGGGTCACTTTGTTCTCAACAAGGGAGACAGGGTGATGGTCGTAACCGAAGAAGGCCCTGCCATCGGCTGCGTCTCCACCATGCCTCAAAACATGAACAGCGGGGACGCCGATCGGAACCTCAAAAAGATATTTCGCTTGGCGACACGGGAAGAGATTGAACGCTACGAAAGCGACTGCAATCTGGAGAATGAAGTATATGAATATTGCCATCTAAAGGTGAAGGAACGATCCGTGCCCATGCGTCTCGTCTCGGTGGAAAGACGCTTTGACGGCGGTAAGATGGTCGTCTATTTTACGGCGGATGGAAGGGTCGATTTCAGGCAGTTGGTCAAGGACCTGGTAGGAAAATTCAGGACCCGGATCGAGATGAGACAGATCGGGGTCCGTCATCAGGCCAAGATGGTGGGTGGACTGGGGACCTGCGGCCGTGCCTTGTGCTGCAGCGCTTTTCTCAGCACCTTTGACCCGGTAACTATAAAAATGGCCAAGAAACAGAACATCTCGCTCAATCCCAACAAGATATCAGGGATGTGCGGGAGGCTTATGTGTTGCCTCACCTTTGAGCATGAGTACTACGAAAAGATCAAGAAGAACTTCCCCAAGATAGGGAAGCGGATCATGACCACAGAGGGGGAAGGAAAGGTCATCCGGCAGAACGTGCTGAAGGAGACCGTGACCGTGGCCATGGACTCGGGAACTGAACTCGAGATCCCGGTCAAGGACCTTGCGACGGGTTCCAGCCTGTCGAAAGAGGGACTGTTCCGGCGAAAAAAATCAAAAAAGGAGTAACCAGCAAAGCCAGTGTCTGAACGATTTTATGTAACAACACCCATCTATTATGTGAATGCAGAACCTCATATCGGCCATGCCTACTCCACCATTGTTGCGGATGTCTTAAATCGTTTTCACATGTTGTCGGGCATGGATACGTTTTTTTTGACAGGCACGGATGAACATGGAGATAAGATCGTTTCGGCTGCTGAACAATCGGGCCAGTCTCCCAAGGAGTATGTGGACCGGATCAGCCGGATGTTCAGGGACCTCTGGCCCAGGTTGAACATCTCGTACAACCAGTTCATCCGGACCACCGACCCGGATCACCAGGAAACGGTAAGGCTGATCCTGAGCCGCGTCAAGGAAAAGGGAGACATTTACTTCAGTGAGTACGAGGGTCGCTACTGCTTTGGCTGTGAACGCTTCTACACGGAAAAGGAACTGGTGGACGGAAAGTGCCCTGACCATCAGACCGAGCCCAAAGTGATCAAGGAGGCCAATTACTTTTTCCGTATGAGCCGGTATCAGCAATGGCTCATCGATCACATCCATACTCACCCGGATTTCATCAGGCCGGAGAGATACAAAAACGAGGTCCTGTCCTTTCTGTCCGATCCGCTTGAAGATCTTTGCATCTCACGGCCCAAGTCGCGCCTTACATGGGGCATTACCCTCCCCTTTGATGATAATTTTGTTACCTACGTGTGGTTCGACGCGCTCATCAACTATGTTTCGGCCCTGGGGTATCCCTCAGGCAGCCGATTTGAGACATACTGGCCGTGGGCTCAGCACGTTATCGCCAAGGACATCTTGAAACCTCACGGCATCTACTGGCCCTGCATGCTCAAGTCAGCCGGCATCGAACCTTACCGGCATCTCAATGTGCATGGGTATTGGAATGTCAGCCGGGACAAGATGTCCAAGAGCCTCGGAAATGTGGTTCGACCCCTTGATCTGGTGGACATCTACGGCCTGGACGCGTTTCGGTATTTTCTCCTGAGGGAAATGGTCTTCGGGCTCGATTCCGAGTTCAGTGAAGAGGCCCTGGTGGCCAGACTCAATGCGGACCTGGCCAATGACCTGGGAAACCTTGTCAGCCGAAGCCTCACCATGGTTCAGAAATATTTCAAGGGAGACCTTCCTGAGCCGGGTCCTGCCAAGCCGCCGGATGAGGCCCTGAAACGAAGCGCCCTCGAACTGGTGGACGCCTATGGGGACCTGATGAAGGACCTGGGCCTGCACAAGGCCCTCATGGCCGTATGGGAGGTGATTGCCAGGGTCAATAAATACATCGACGAGATGGCGCCCTGGGTCCTGGCAAAGTCAGACACGGAGCGCCTTTCAACCGTAATCTGCAATATCTTTGAGACCCTGAGGATTGTGGCCGGTCTCCTCTGGCCCTTTATTCCCGAATCGGCTGAAAAGATGCAGTCCCAGTTGGGGCTGCCCAGGCAGGGGAAGGATGTTGGTTTTGAAGACCTTAAGGCGTGGGGGTCGGAAACACCTGTCCGAGCCATTACCAAAGCGCCTCCCCTGTTCCCCCGTGTTGAGGAGGGGAAGAAAGAGAAGACATCAAAGCCGATGGCTCCTGGGGAAAAGAAAAAACCGGCCAAGAAGGCCAAGGCCGAATCACCTGTAAACCTCCCCGTGATCTCTTACAAGGACTTCCAAAAAATAGATCTCAGGGTGGGCACCATACTAGCGGCTGAGGCTATCGCAGGGTCCAAGAAACTCATTAAATTAACCGTCGATATCGGTGAAGAGCGGACGGTTGTGGCCGGTCTGAAGGGCCACTATACGGAAGCGGATCTCACCGGGATGCAGATATTGGTCGTCGCCAATCTTGAGCCTGCTGAACTGATGGGCGTCGAGTCCCATGGCATGCTGTTAGCTGCCGGCGACAGGTCCGGCCTCCACCTCTTGGTTCCGGATACTGAGGCTATTCCGGGAAGCAAGGTAAAGTAGGCTTTTCTGTGCGAAATCATCAATATTCAATTTCTATCCTGTATCGATTTCACGTCGGATGACTGCATGGTCATAGGCGGCGATCACATCCTTTTCCCTCAGGGTGGCAATCACCTGTTTCCCGTTGTCCGCTGTAACCACCGGCAGTTGGGATATGCCCCGCTCGCTCATGATCTGGAGGGCGTGCTGGATGTTGTCCTCAGGGCCGACAGTTGCAAGGTCCGTTGTGGCCACATCCTTGGCGATGATCAGGTAGTGCACGCCTTCTTCCTCCAGGAGGGGCCGAATATCGCGAAAAGAGATGATGCCGACCAGATGATGGTCTTTGTCGACCACATGGAGGTACGAGACATCTTTGATCTTAAAGGTGTTGATCAGGTCTATCAGGGCCATCCCCTCGGGGACGGTGGTAACCTCCCCTCTCATGATCTGTTTGACTTCCAGGGACTTTAAAATATTCTGTTCCAGCCCGCCCGAGATATCGACCCCTCTCCTCAGCAGCTTGATGGTATAAATTGAGCCTTTTTTCAATGAAATGGCAACCAGTGTGCTCAGGATGCAGGTGATCATCATCGGCAGGATGATCTTGTAGTTCCCGGTCATCTCGAAGATAATCAGGATGGCCGTAATCGGGGCATGGGTTGTTCCTGCCACCAGGGCCCCCATTCCGACAAGGGCATAGGCAGCGGGTGAAGCAGTAATACCCGGAAACAGGATATTTACAACCCATCCAAAAAACCCGCCGGCCATGGCCCCTATAAACAGGGATGGCGCAAAGATGCCACCAGAGCCTCCTGATCCAAGCGTAATCGACGTTGCGCCTATCTTGACGAATATCAGGGTAAAGAGAAATAACCCTGACATTTCGTTAAGAAGGGATTCGTTAATAGCCCCGTACCCAACCCCGAAGACCTCCGGCCATTTCAGCAGCATGAGGCCTAACAGGAGGCCCCCCAAGGCGGGTTTGATCCAGTCCGGCATTTTGATGGCATCAAAGAGGTCCTCGGTCTTGTACAGGACAACGATAAACAGGATGGCCAACAGCCCGGCCATGAGACCCAAGAACGGATAGATCGCAAACTCCCAGAGGGATGCCAGTTCATAGGATGGAATCACAAAGGCGGGGAAGTCCCCGAAATAGTGTCTGGAGATGGTCGTGGCCATCACCGACGAAAGTACCACCGGCGAAAAAGAGGCCAGGCCGAAATCGCCAAGGAGCACTTCCAGGGCGAACAGCACTCCGGCAATGGGGGCATTGAATGTGGCCGCAATCCCGGCCGCGGCCCCGCATCCGACCATGGTTCTCTGCTGCGGCCTGGAGGCCCTCAATATCTGGGAGATGCTGGACCCTATGGAGGAGCCGATCTGAACAATCGGCCCTTCCCGGCCTACAGAACCCCCAGAACCGATGCAGACAGCCGAGGCGATGATCTTTACAAAGGCTACCCGCTTACGAATGCGGCCGTTACGGAGCGATACGGCTTCCATAACCTCGGGAACCCCGTGACCCTTGGCCTCCCGTGCCCCAAAGTGGACGAGGAGTCCAACGATCAGACCTCCCAGGGCCGGCAGACCTATCATGCAGTAAACAGGTACTGTGGCCGCAAAGGTGAGGATGTCGTCGCTGTTCTGATAAAAGGCATATTGGGCACCCTTGATCACAAAACGGAACAGCACAGCCCCGTATCCGCTCAGGACACCGATCAGGATGGCCATGAAGAGGCTCGATATATGCCGATCCAGTCGATATCGGCGCAGCCCGTCCTGAATTCTGCGGAATTCGTTTTTCATCATTAACGGCAATGATCGTATGGTCAAGAAACCCAAGTAAAGACACGCCATCACTCGCGTGTTGACATCTCCGCCTTTGAGATCTTTTTTATCCTGATGCGAATGTCGTCATTGTCCACAACAGACTCTGCGATCACTTCTCCCTGGTTGTGAAAGATCACCTTTTTGACCTTTTCCAGTTTCTCGCCCTCGATAATAAACTCGAAGGTTTCATCCGGGGGGAGTATCCTGAGACATAGACCTACGTCCAGATAGGCCTTTCAGCAGTCTCCCCTGTAATCCATTATGTCAAATGGCATGGTCGTTTTCCTCTTTCCTAGCGGTGGTTAACAAGAAGTCGATCAAGGCCTGACACAGGGGGGAAACGATCCTCCGCCTGTCCCTGATCAGGTAAAAATTTCGGTACATGGGAAGGCCCTGAATTCTGAGGGCCTTGAGTATGCCGGTCTCGAGTTCGGTATCCACAGCCCTTGATGAAAGCACCGAAACCCCGAGCCCTCCCTTTATCCCTTCCTTTATCGCGGTCGATGTCCCAAAGCATGCAACGGGTTTGAGGGCGCTCAGACCGGCTGATCCGGCGGACTGAAGATAGCCATCAAGGATCTTGAAGGTACCTGATCCGGGTTCCCTGAAGATAAAAGGCTCCTCACGCAGTGCCCCCACTGGGATCTCTCTCTTTTCGGCCCAGCGGTGTCCGGCAGGGACTGTCAAAACCAGTTCGTCTCTCCAAAGTTCATACTGAATAAGGCTTTTGTGGGAGCCTTTGGAACCCACTACGCCCAACTCAAGGTCCCCGGCCAGGACCCGGCTTTCGATACTGAGGGTATCTCCCACCGTTAGCGTCACCCACAAAGACGGGTATTCCCGGCAGAACCGGCCGATGACCTTGGGCAGGATGTACTCGCCCGGAATGGTGCTCCCGCCAAGGCGTATCTCGCCCCGCCTGATGCCGAGAAAATCGGCCATCTCCAGGGACGCGGTCCGCTTCATTTCCAGGAGGAGGACAGCGTGTTTATAAAGGAGTTCACCGGCCTTGGTGGGGACCACCTCCCGGCCCAGACGATCAAGTAGCCGGGTCCCAACCATATTCTCGAGGGTGCTGATCCGCTCGCTTACCGAGGCCTGGGCCAGAAACACCGCGTTCGCGGCTTTTGAAAAGCTCTTGAGATCGACCACCTTGCGAAATATTTCCAATTGGCGAAGATCAAAATCTATGGATGGCGTTTGATGGGGCATGGGCTTTTCTGGTTCCTGGTTCCTGGATACTGGATACTGGTTACTTGTTGTAGCGAAGCGGAAATCCCGTCTTCAGCGGGACTGGTTACTCGTTTTCCAGTTTGAAGTTACGAGTTTGGAGTGCCTAAAGTTAAAGTGGAAACGAAAATCTCCAATTTTAACTCTCAAATCCACACTCCACACTTTAGTCACTTCATCTTGGCTTAGTGCCTTATTCCCTTGTTTCCTGTCACAAAAATCAAGAAAACCTTTTTTGTCTCTTTGTGGCTCTGCCTGCCCCCTGAAACCATCTTCTTCTCTTGTTTCACCGGGGTGTCTTTGTGTGAGATATTTTTTGGTTGTGGTTGTACCGCGTTAGCTCACTTTAGGCACTTCTTTATCCAAGACTTACAGGTACGCAAACCAGTAGGCCTCGATGATCTTGAAATTTTCTTTGACGGCCTCCTTGCCGGTCACGATATCGCCATGGCCTGTCAGCAGGTACTCCACGTCAAGCCGGGAGATCCTCCGGATGCTCTCCTTGAGTTCCTCGCCGCTGCCACCCGGGAGATCGGTCCTCCCGATCCCCTGGTTAAACACGACATCGCCTGTGAAAAGGACCTTCCGGTCAGGCCAGTAGAGGCATATGGAACCCGGGGAATGTCCTGGTGTATGGATGACCTCAAGATCCAGGTCCCCGACCTTCAGGTCCCCTTCCTGGAGCAGGATTCCCGGTTCAAAGTCGGGAATCCCAAGGGCCTCTCCGTAGTGGGGGGCGACGGTCTCTATGAATTCCATTTCCCAGAATGAGACGGCCACCGTTGCATTTGTATCTTGAAATATTCTGACCCCCTCCATATGATCGGGATGGCCGTGGGTGATAATGACCATATCCATGTCTTCAGGGAAGAGAGAAAGCCTGTCAAGCTCATCTTGTACGTGATCGAAGAGATGATAATGGCCTGGATCTATCAGGATTCGTCTTTCACCGTCGATGAAGTAGGTGTTACAGTTGTTGGCCGTCATGCTGTTCCACGGAAAGACATGCAGATTATCCAATAGCTCCATAAGGCCTCCATTTTATCGAAATGAACCGGCGCGGAAAAATTCATTTGAATTCCCAGTGGAAATCAAGATAGAAGGCTATGTCTGCGATGTCAAGAGATTCAAGGTCACTCATATGAAACTGGTTGCTGGATGCTGGATGCTGGTCACCCCTGAAAGCTGAACAGCGAAACCTGAAACCTCATTTACAAAGTTTCTATCTGATCAGACTGGCCTTTTTCCGGGCCAGAGGCAGCGCTCATGAAGGAATGTCTGGCCTTTCGAGGAAATATTGACAGCACAATCCTCTGTGTTGTTTGAACGAAGAGCGGAGAAGTATCTCGATCCGGAATCTCTGGCCATGCTGGGTAGGCTTCTGTTCCGTAAGTTGAAAAAACGGCAGGGTTTCAAACAAATCCTTGACAAGAGATTGGCGGGCAACTATATTGCCAAAAAAGAATATATAGAGGGGATATGAAATGAAATCATTTGTCAAAGTGATGAAGGCCCTTTCCGATCCCAACCGGGTCAAGATCATCAAGATGCTGCAGCATAAATCCATGTGTGTCTGCGAGATGAAGGCCGCCCTGGGGGTTGCTCAGCCCACGGTTTCGAAGCATTTGAAATTGCTGGAAGATGCCGGACTGGTTGATTTCAGAAAAGATGGTTTATGGGTGAACTACCACCTGGCCGATGGGGGTGGCAGCCCCTATGTCGCTACGCTATTGGGCAACCTTCGGCACTGGCTGGAAGAAGATGCCCAGGTGGTGCCGCTCTTGGAAAAGCTCCCGTCCATCCGTCGTGAGGAGATCTGCGGCAGGTAATTTTTTTTGCCGTTATAAAATAGCTAAATAGGAATTTAGCAATAGATAGGCGCCCGAAAAACAATGGGTTCCGGCTGAGGGAAGGAGAAGAGAGACATTGAAAGAGAAAACAAAACTCATTTTCATCATCCTGATTTTTGCGGCCTGTTATTATGTGCCGTGGGACAATCCAACCATCCGTCAGTCAGGGCTGGAGGCCTTCATGATGCTCCAGGAGTATGCCCGGGAGCATGTCCTGACCTGCCTGATACCTGCTTTCTTTATTGCCGGAGCCATCGCCGTCTTTGTATCCCAGGCATCGGTGCTCAAATATTTCGGAGCCCAAGCGAGCAAGATATTGTCCTATTCAGTGGCATCCATATCGGGAACGGTCCTCGCGGTGTGCTCATGCACCGTGCTCCCCCTGTTCGCGGGAATCTATACGCGGGGGGCGGGCATCGGCCCGGCAACGGCCTTTCTCTATTCCGGGCCTGCCATCAATGTACTGGCCATCGTCCTCACAGCAAGGATCCTGGGCTGGGAACTGGGCCTGGCCCGGGCCATCGGTGCAGTCCTGTTTGCCGTCATCACCGGCCTTCTCATGGCCTTCATTTTCAGGAAAGACGATGCGGCACGCACAGCCGGACAGATTTACCTCCCGGATGAAGAAGGAACCGGCCGCACCCTGACCCAGGATGCCCTGTTCATGCTGACCCTGGTGCTGATCCTTATCTTCGCTGCCTTTGCAAGACCGGCCCAAGGGTCCACCGGCCTCTGGCCGGCTGTTTTTGCGGCCAAATGGTATATCACGGCCGGGCTTCTGATCATTCTGGGGTTCATGCTGAAGAGCTGGTTTGTTAAAGAAGAGAGAACGACCTGGGTCCAGTCCACCTGGGGGTTTATGAAACAAATCTTTCCCCTTCTGGGCGCTGGCGTGCTGGTGGCGGGTTTTATGCTGGGCAGACCCGGGCATCCGGCCCTGATCCCCGATCATTATATCCAGTCCCTGGTGGGCGGAAACTCCCTCTGGGCCAATCTCTTTGCGTCGGTCTCGGGGGCGCTGATGTACTTCGCGACACTGACAGAAGTGCCCATTCTTCAGGGTCTCATTGGCGCCGGCATGGGCAAGGGCCCGGCCCTCAGCCTGCTTCTTGCAGGCCCGGCCCTCTCCCTTCCCAATATGCTGGTAATCGGCGGGGTCATGGGGGTCAAAAAGACTGTGGTCTTTTGTGTAATTATTGTTGTCTTGTCCACAATCGCGGGGATGATTTATGGGTGGATGGCAGGATAAAAGAGGCGTGAGGCGAAAGGCGTAAGGCATTAGGCGCAAGGCGCAAGGTGAAACGGGAGATATGAGATATGGCACAGGATGAGGTGACACAGATCAGGGTAGGGAACTCTGGCGTGGGCATCATAGGCCTGAAGTCTGTCATGGAATATATGGCCGAGGCGTACAGAGACAGACCGGATACGGAGGTCCAGGAAGAGCTCCTGAATCGTTTGTCTAAGGGGAACTATGTTCCCGAAAAAGTTAGAGAAGATTATGGCAAGGCCTTTTTGCGGGAATTCAAGAAATTTCTGGGTGAGCCGTTTGAGGAGGAGAGACCGGAGGGAATTCAGATCAAGGTCCTCGGGCCGGGATGCGTGCAGTGCGATCGACTTGAGCAGGAACTCATAAAGGTCATGGCTGAAACCGGGATCATGGCCGACATCGAACACGTTCGGGATATCAAGGAGATCGGTCGGTACGGCGTGATGGGTACGCCGGCACTCTTCATCAACGGCCAGGTGAAGTCAGTGGGCAAGGTGCCGCTGAAATCAAAAATGATTGAATGGCTGAAAGAGGCCCAAAAAGAAGACCCCCAAAAATAGGAAATTATAAGGAGGGAGAATTATGGAAATTAAAGTGTTGGGACCTGGCTGCCCGAAGTGCCAGCAAGCAGAAAAGAATGTGAAGGAGGCAATACAGGAGGCAGGTATTGACGCTTCGTTGAGCAAGGTCAAGGACGTCATGGAGATTGCCAAACATGGTGTCTTTATGACGCCCGCTGTCGTGGTGGACGGCGAGATTAAATGCGTGGGCAAGGTCCCTTCGAAAGATGAGATCAAAGGATGGATACAGAATTTGTGATTGTTGATTTATGATTGCTGATTGAATAACCGCGTAAAAACGATAAGATGCATACGCGGAACCCCAAAAAGCGTTTCTTGAAGACTATGTCCAAGTAATGACATATTGCCTGAGCAGGGGGGGCATGCCATGATACATGGAGACAATGAGATACATGACCTGGTCAAAGAAAAATACGCCGCCATCGCCGAAGGGAAGCGCGGCATGGGCGCTTCGTCGTGCTGCGGCGGTCCCACGTTGATTAGGGACATCCAGGCGATTGGGAAGGTCCTTGACTATCAGGATGCGGATCTCGTGCTGGCACCCGGAGAGGCAAACCTGGGACTGGGTTGCGGCAATCCCATCGGCAAAGCGGATCTGAAGCTGGGTGAGACCGTACTGGACCTCGGCAGCGGTGCGGGCTTCGATGCATTTCTGGCGGCCAGGCAGGTGGGCGCAGCAGGGAAGGTGATCGGCATGGATATGACCGAGGAGATGGTTGTAAAAGCGAGAGCCAACACCGAAATGCTGAACATCAACAATGTGGACTTCCGCCTGGGAAAAATTGAGGCGCTCCCGGTTGACGATAACTCCGTAAATGTGGTCATTTCCAATTGTGTCATCAACCTTTCCCCTGACAAAGCGGCGGTTTTCGGCGAAATTCATCGCGTCCTCAAACCGGGGGGCCGCATTGTTATTTCCGATGTGCTCCGCTCCGGAGAAATCCCTAAGGCGCTTCAAAAGGATCCAGCTGCCTATACCGGGTGAGTGGCCGGGGCCATTTCACCCGGGGAGGTGGAACGGATTCTTTCGGGCTTGGGGTTTCAGGAAATCAACATCCGGCAAAAGGAGCAGAGCGAGGAAATCATTCGAGGATGGAATGTTGCTGATGGTGCGGAAAAGGTGGTATTTTCGGCTTACATTCACGCGGTAAAGCCGTTGCTAAGAAATGAAAGGAAAC
>CAYPDL010000052.1:23606-25987 GCA_964409475.1 uncultured Desulfobacteraceae bacterium
TGTCCATGGGCATCCAGGCTGATCATCCCAAGAACGAGATGTTGAAGGCCTACATCGAGCGTCTTACGGGCGGGCTTACGGTAAACGAGGCGGAAATGAAGGCCTTTTATGAGACCAACAAGGAGATGTTTGGTGGCAAGCCCTTTGATCAGATCAAGGGGAGCATTGAACCTTTTCTCCTCGAGCAGAAAAAGGTGGAGGCCCTCGATACCCACATTGAGGACCTGGGGAAACGGACGGATATCCGCCTCAACCGGGATTGGGTGAAGAAGCAGGCGGAATCGGCCAGGGACAACCCGGTGGATAAGGCCCGGATGTCCGGTAAACCCACCCTGGTTGAATTCGGGGCCGCAGGGTGTGCTCCTTGCGACATGATGAAGCCGATCCTCGAGAGGCTCAAAAAGAAATTTCCGGACAAGCTCAATGTTGTGTTTGCTCATGTCAGGGAAAAGCCCATCCTGGGTGCCCGCTTTGGCATCCGGTCGATTCCGGTTCAGGCATTTTTTGACAAGAACGGGGAAGAGGTCTTTCGACATGCGGGATTCTATGAGGAAAAGGATATCTTGGAACAACTGGCTCGAATGGGGGTCAAGTGAATGGAGAAGTGAATCAAGACCATTGGGCTTGGCTCTGAAAAATGCTCCATAAACAGGCTAATTCGCCCTAAAAGCGACTGAAAAGCAACTCAAAAACCCAGGAATTTGAAGCAGGTGGAAATATGTCGGACGCGCGGACGATCGTCTCTTGGCGGAATGGTTTCCGGACTTCGCAGAACATCTGGACAAATTGGATGAAACCTACAAGAAAATGCGGACTATAGATGAAAAGACCTATCAATTCATCTGCTTTGCCCTGGCCATCAAGGCCCGGTCCAAACCCTGTCTTTTGAAGCATTTCATGGGGGCCTTGGAGGCAGGCGCCACGGTGAAGGAACTGGCCTATATCATGGCCCTCACTTTCAGGGAGGCCGCAGGCGGGGATGACTGCTGGACCCATGACGCCTTGGGGGACTACAAGGCGTTGATTGCCGAGGGGCTGAAAAGTTCAGAATGCTGCGTCCGGTAGAACGGCATGATCGGATGGGTTAACCCACTGGATGTAGGGATACATCCGGGCCGGGAAGATGCCCAGACAATGGAGAGGTGTGCGATGCTGCTCGAGAGCTACAGCAAAGAGATATTTCGACCCAAATGCAACTCCGGTTTTCAGTCGGTGCATTGCATCGTCCACCTGGATCAGGACATTGTGAACGTCTTGCCTTATCTCAATGCGGAGTTGGTCGGGTTCGAGTATTTCAATGACCCTCTGGTCTTGACTTTCAGGGCGCACGGTAAAATCATAACGGTTCATGGAAGACAGATTGCCGTGAATGCCCTCAGGGACGAAGAAGAAGCAGCGAAGATCCTGCAATGGCTTTAAGGGGAGATCAATGACGTCTGGGAGCGGCATGAACAGATCCAGTCGAGCAAAGAAGATACTCAGTGAAAACAGAACGAATTGCTGGAAAAATATGGAGGGCCGTTTGGCAATCAGGCGCAATTGTTGTTCTGGCCTGCGCCATAGGTCTTCTGGCCAATGAAAGCCGGTCAGACAAACTGGCGCTGGTGGCCGACGGGTCGCCGGAGGCTCGCTTAACCACGGATGCGGGAAACAGCATGGCCATATCTCTGGATGAGGCGCGGCGGCTCTATTTGAATGAAGGTGCGGTATTCCTGGATGCGCGGTCCCCGGAGGAGTATGCCCGTGGACACATCCGGTGCGCTCAAAACGTGCCATGGCAGTCCTTTGACACATATATGGACCGAGTATGGGGCGTCATTCCGGAAGAGGCGGGGATCGTGACCTATTGTGACGGGGAGCATTGTTCCCTGAGCGAAGACCTGGCCAGTGAACTCATTGCCATGGGCTACCAGAATGTGAAGGTCCTTCCAAACGGCTATACAAGGTGGGTTGAGGCCGGACTTCCCGTGGAAAGAGGAGATGAAGGCCGTCGAATAGCCGGAAGGGATAACGATGGAAGCTCCTCATAAAATCGGGGATGGACCTGATAGCACAGGAGCGGTGGAGCACGTTCATGGTTCGACCGGCGCCTGCCCGCACCATCATGTGGATATCAAAGACACCAGCGGGTCCCGGCTCTTATTGACCCTGGCGCTCAATTTCATGATCCCCGTGGCCCAGGTCATCGGAGGGGTTTATGCCCACAGTATGGCCCTCATCTCCGATGCCACCCATAACTTCAGCGACTTCTTGGCCGTCCTGATTGCCTATATCGCCCATCGCATCGGCAGGAAAGGGGCTTCCTTTCAGAACACATTCGGTTACAAACGGGCAGAGATTCTGGCCGCCGCGACGAACGTGGCCATTCTCATCGCTGCATC
>CAYPDL010000052.1:26087-27383 GCA_964409475.1 uncultured Desulfobacteraceae bacterium
TGGCTGGACCCCTTGCTTTCCATCCTCATCGTCCTTTTCATCCTGAAAAACTGCTGGTCCATTCTCAAGGCGAGTGCCGGGATACTGATGAACTCCACTCCGAAAGGACTGGATCTTGAGGAGATCAAGGATTTTCTGGAACAAATTCCCGGCGTTTGCGGCATCCATTATCTTCACGCCTGGAATATCTCTGCTTCCAGCATCGGTTTTTCCTGTCATGTGGAAGTGGTGGATCAGAGGGTGAGCCAAACCGAAAAGCTCGGGGAGACGATACGTCACGAACTTTTCCATCGATATGGCATTGACCACCCCGTACTTCAGTTCGAGACCGCCGAATGTGGAAACGGGGGAATCCTTTGTGAAGTTTCTTGTGGAGGCGCTGAACATGGCTGAAGATCAAAAGAGTTTTTTCAAGGAGCAATGGAAACAGGACGGGCCTCTTGCCCTGGTCGCACGTCTGATTCTGGGAGCCGTCTTCATTTACGCGAGCATGGACAAGATCGCCCATCCCGAGGCCTTTGCAAAGGCCGTCTACAATTACCAGATCCTTCCGGACGCCCTGATCAATCTCACGGCGATTGTTCTTCCCTGGCTGGAGCTTGTCATAGGCATCTTCTTGTTGACCGGGCTGTTCCGGGAGGGAACCGCATCTATCGTGACGCTGCTCCTGACCGTATTCTTTGGCGCCATGCTGTTCAACCTGGCCCGTGGTCTGGACATCCACTGCGGCTGCTTCAGTACGACCATGGATATCACAGATAGCATGCCCATGGCATGGTATCTTTTCAGGGACGGTTTTTTCCTGGTACTCGCATCCTGCCTATTCCATCTCACCTTTCGGAGAAGAAGACAGGAAGTGAGGATGTGAGGATTTCTGGATACTGGTTTCTGGATACTGGATATCTATAGAGAATCACGACATGTTGTATCCAGGATCAACCATCTGGCATTCGGGATCAGGCAGATAGCCCTTGCGCAAACGCTTTTAAAATGCTGAATAGCTGTCCAAAACGTTTTTCACAAACACTATATTCTGACAAAAAAAAGGAGTCGGTCAGATGCCATGGAATGAAGGTCTTGTAGCAACCCTCAAAAAATATGGCAAAGCGGAAGTGGTTATTCAGCCGGTCAGTGCGGGTATCCCGGGGGCATCGCCCCAGGTGAATCGCCATGTATGCCACTGCGTCACGGACGGCTCCACTATAACGATTGAGGCCGTGAACAGCGTGGGCGCCGAGGTCGGAGATTATGTTTCTGTTCGTCGGGATACTTCCGGGCTGGTAAAGAATGCGGCCG
>CAYPDL010000053.1:0-15114 GCA_964409475.1 uncultured Desulfobacteraceae bacterium
CCTTTGGGAAAGAGACCCCCACCGGCCTTTTTCACATGCCTAACGTGTTACAAAAGCAGCTTTTTTCGGAGGGAATGCCATGAAAAGCCTATTGACAGGATTGTGTGCAGTGGCTGTTGGACTCATGATGACGGTATGCGTAAGCCCCGTTCATGCCGACAGCTCGGGGCTGATCAGCTTGCTGACCAGCCGACTTGGCGTCACCAGTGCGCAGGCCGAGGGTGGATCAGGCGCCATCTTGGGCTATGCCAAACAGAAATTGAGCGCGGACGATTTTTCGAAAGTGACCGACGCCATGCCGGAGACGGAGTCCCTGATCAAGGCTGCGCCCAAGACAGAAGGGGCAGGGGGTCTGGCCGGGAAACTCGGCGGCGCCTCATCTCTGCTGGGCGGGGGTGAAAAGACCAGTTCGCTGGCCGGCATGGCCGGTCTATCCAACAGTTTCTCCTCGCTCGGCCTGAATGCAGGCATGATCGGGCAGTTTACCCCCATTATCCTTGAGTACGCCCAGAGCAAAGGGGGAAAGATTGTATCGTCCCTCCTCAAAGGGGCCTTGCAGTAGCTCCAGCGGGCATCCACCCACCTGAGCATCTCTAATGTATCTATTTGAAGGCCGATTTCTTGGCCCAGACTATAACCGCCTCCGGCACTCGGCAATGTAAGTCGCTGCCTGTCTTGCGTGTCTGAATTTATCGAGATAGGAGAGGGCCTCGGCATACTGGCCCAGGTTCATATGGCTGAGGCCCAGGCAGATGTGCAACGACTCATTGTCGGGGAAATACCGGACCCCCTCGGACAGGATGCGGACAGAATCGTCAAACCTCCGCTCCTTCTGCCGGATAATCCCCAGGCCCAGAAAGGCCCGGTCATTGGGGCCATATTTCAGGGAGCGTTCATAGAGTCTTGCCGCTGTCTCCTCTTTGTTCGGGATAGCCTCGATCCCCGCATAGTCCCCGTGACTGAACGTCATGCCGAGGCGCGACAGAAAATCGGCATGCATCTCGGAAAATCCTTCCTCGTTTACCAGGGCAATGGCATCCACAAAGGAGGGGAGGTTTTTATAAAACTCGGTCCTCAGCTTCCTCCCAAAGGCAAGGATCATTTCCTGGTCCAGATGGGGGTCTGTCTCAAAATACATGATATCTTCAATCCGTCTGAGCCAGATCTCGTCCGTCACCTTGGATCGCTTGACAAAATCGTCATAAAGGGCCGTTCCTGGAAAAATATCAAGGATATAGAAGATAACGCCGAGGGGTTTGATCGCATGAATCAGGTCGATGGTCTGCTGGATGGTGTCCCAGTTTTCTCCAGGACATCCATAGATGAAGTAGGCTCGGGACAGGATGCCGTATCGGGTCGTCAATGAGAACGCCTTTTTTATCTCCTCGGTCCGAGTATTCTTGTTCAAGAGGCGCCTGATCTTGGGAGAGCCGCTTTCGACCCCGTAGCTGATCTGGGTGCACCCAGCCCGTCGCATCCAGGAGAGGATTTCTTCATCCACATAATTGATGTGGGAGATGGCGGCCCACGAGATTCGGAGGCCCCTTTCAAGAATTTCCCGGCAGATTTCTATCACCCGGTCCTTCTTGAGCATGAAGGTGTCGTCAGAGAAATAGAAAAAACCGACCCCCTTCTGATGCAGACGTTGCAACTGATCGACGAAATACCCGGGAGAGTGGAACCGGACCTTGCGTCCCCACAGCCGGGGCGATCCGCAGAAGGTGCAGTTGCCCTGACACCCCCGGGTAGACGTCACATGCTGATAGGTGAACCAGGTTGCAGGGTCCGGTAACCGGTCGAGATCCCTGATACGCACCGGTTCTCCGGTCTTGACAACCGTCCCTCCTTTTCTCAGGGCAATCCCGGCGATCTTTTCAATCGCCCCTGAATCCCTGTCCTCTATCGCCTGTACCACCTTCAGAAACGCGTCCTCGCCTTCCCCCAAAACACAGAGGTCAATCTCATTGAAATGTAGGAGAAAGTGCTCCCACAACAAGGTGGCGCCGACGCCCCCGAATACAACCGTTACCGATGGGTCCACCTCTTTGGCGATCCGCGCGATCTCTATGGCCCCCCAGCGATTGGCGTGCAGGACAGAGAGGCCGATCACGTCCGGGGCCTTCTCTACCAGGGTCTCCCGGACACGCTCCGGCGTCCTGTTGACCTGGTGCCAATTCAGGATCTCGCAGTTGTAATGGTTTTCCCTAAGGGCCGCACCCACATAATAGAGTCCGATGGGAGGGACCCTTACATCTTCCTCATGGACCCTCTCTTCAAGGCAGTAGGGATAGATAAGCAGGATTTTGAACACGCCATACCTTCTGTTACTGGTTGCTGGTTGCTGAAATGTCACTATGCTTCCTATACAAACCGGGGCCTCTTGTCAAAGAGGTTTTCTGCAATATGGGTTTGGATGTTCAAATTGACTGAGGGCCGGAAAAGATGGTAATCAATGACTGCTCATACGATCCGGTCACCGGCCCCTGCGCCATATTGGAGGAGGTACACCGTGGACGATCTGAAGATGGCCGCTGTCTGCATGCACTGCATTCCGGGAGAGGTTGCCGCGAACCTCGACAGAATAGAGGCCATGGCACAAGAGGCATCCGTCAACGGCGCCGATTTCGTCTGTTTCCCAGAGTTGTCAATAACCGGCTATATCCAGGCCTCCCCTGGTCTGATCTATGGGCGCGAGGAGATGGAAAAGATCGTGGATCGGCTGGTCCGGACAGCGAAGAAGACAAAAATCGTCCTTATGGCCGGTCTTATAGAGGTCGTGGATGATGGGAACCCCTACATCGCCCAGATTATCGCAGGCCCTGACGGTCTGATTGGCGCCTATCGAAAGACGCACCTAGGCCCCACCGAGACGGAGAACTATAATCCGGGTCAGAAAATCGAGGTGTTTCGGGCCGGAGAGACCACCTTCGGCGTGCAGCTCTGTTACGAGGGCCACTTCCCTGAGATCAGCACCCAGATGGCGCTCTTGGCCGCTGACATTGTCTTCATCCCCCACGCCTCTCCGAGGGGGGCGCCGGAGGAAAAACTACAGAGCTGGCTCAGGCATCTCCCGGCCAGGGCCTTTGATAACGGGCTCTATGTGATCGCATGCAACCAGGTGGGGTCCTGCGAAGGCAGCCTCACGTTTCCAGGGGTTGCCGTGGTCTTCGGGCCGGATGGCCGGGTGTTGGCGCAGTATGTGGGCATGAGGGAACACATCCTCTATGCTGATCTCAAAGATGAGATCCTCCAGGATGTCAGAACCCACCGAATGAAATATTTCCTCCCGGAGAGAAGGCCGTCGCTGTATGAGAAAACATCCTTCAACGGGGATCATTGATGGGTGAAAAAGCTCTGCATGATCCTCTTGAAGGCCTCGCCTTTCCAGGCCGTGGCAGGTTTGGTCTTTTCATCGGTCAGGATGGTGGGAGGTAGAAAGGGGAGGAAATCGGAGATCCCGGGAATGACCACCCGAACCACCGGGAACTCCAGGACCGGATGGGTGTGATTCAGGACGATGCAGTCGGTCCCGAGCCCCCTTACGATCTCTTTGAGCCCCTCGATCTCCTCTAGGATGTCTTTCTTGCGCCACGGACGAAAGCCCGTCATCTTCCCCTCATTTAAAAAGGAGATATCGGTCGGCGAGATCCCGCATCGCATCAGGGTATAGAAGTCCCTGACCTGGGACCTAGGGACGACCGGCCTGTCAAACTGGGGTCGTGAAGAGAGAAGGGTCTTCTTCCCCTGCATCCCTTCGGTGAAGCACCGGGCGAGGGCCTCCTCCATGTTGAAGGATGCGCCGGCGATCAGAGACCTGTGTTCCAGCCGGTCCGGGGGGAGGTTCCGATTGGTATAGAATACCCCGATGACCGGAAGCGTCCCGTCAAAAGAAAGGTCTTTCAGGGTAACGCCGACATTGAATCGGGCATAAAACGCGATCATCCGGTGGATCAGATCGAAGTTCACCGAGGCGGGGTCGATGGACGGGACGATCGTCTCCGGTTTGATAATGCTGATCTGGGCATATCGCTCCAGGATTTCGCAGCTTGCCTGGAGCATGGCCTCTTCGATGGTGTTGCCGGCGGCTATCCCGTTGGAACCGTGTATGTAGGCCACGAATTTGACCGGGACCTTGACCGTCTCGTCCCGAAGGAGAGAATACCCGTCCACCCAGTGTCCGGCTATTTCGCAGTCTCTGATTTCCGCCAGGTTCGTTCTCTTGAGATGGCCTTCCCTTCGGAGTAATTCTTCGATGGTGACGGCCTTGTCCAACTCTGTCTGGTGGGCCCGGACATATCCCTCCATCCATTCATAATTCAGGAAGCGGATGGTATCGGGGCCGTAGATCCCCGGCAGGTGAAATCGGATCTGTTCTTCAAACACCGGGTAGTACAGCCCGGCGCTCAGCCGTTCGGCCAATTCCGCATAGGCGCTTGCCTCGGCCAGTTTCGGGGAGATGCCCTTCCCCTCGCATACGATCTGGAGGGAATCGATCCAGGCCCTTCCCCAGAAGAGAAAATCGGAAACCCTGACCCCGGCATATTCGGGCTCGAGCCCCAGGCGGTTGAAACCCTGCTGAATTTTGTGCGCCGTATTCTCCGGTGTATCGCATTTATTGTATTCATTCCGGATATAATTTTGAAACTGCATCAAGCTCTACCCTCCGAACCCTCCGAGACTTGGGATGGCGTCAACGTCTGCAAATCCCGGCATGTTTTTCTAAAGATTCGCATGATCGGTTATAGAGCGGCTGAGAAAAATAGTCAAATAGGGGGTAACCACTCATGCCCGAAAAAGGTTCGGGGTAATACTTTAGGCATGTGAAAAAGGCCGGTCATGTTGCGGCGCCTTCTACACGAGGCTAAAGAGTTACGGTTCGGGATTATTTCTCTCGGCAACAAGGAACGTCTAAAACGGCTTGACAATACAAAAATCCGTATGTATACGTATAACAAATGGATACGCGTCTGAAATATGATAATCTTAATGTGGGAAGAGAGGAGGTAATTAAGTAAATGGCAGATTACTGTATCAATCTCTTTTTGGATCCAGAACAGCAGAAAAAGATGGAAGAACTGGGCCTGGGAGAGCACATTCAGGAAATCAGTGGTAAGAAGGCTGTCCAGGTGGCCATGAGCCAAAAGGACCAGAAGAAGCTTCAAAAGAGTTTTCCTGATCTCGAATTTGATTCCTCAAATGCGTGTGTGCTTCCGGAACAGGCCCAGCTCACGCTCGCAGACATCATTTTTAATTTGAAGAGCTTGGATGTCATGAAATTCGCCATTACCAAGCTCTACAATCCGCTGGCGGGAAAGCCGCTTCGAAGTAAGACCTCCTAAAGGAATTCACGTTCCGGAAACTTAGAGCCCTCCATGGTTGGTATGGAAAAGGCGCAAAAGGCATCTCTTGGTGAGATATCTCTTGCGCCTTTTTTCGGCGGGGAAATAATCCTGGTCGTTATGGAATCAGACGCAACCCGTGGGTTTTGGCAGACCTGCCATCTTACAGGCGCCCTTGCCCGGTCCCGAGGGAAATAACTCGTAGATGTATTTCAGTTTGTACCCGGTGACCTTGGAGAGGATTCTGACCATGGGGGCGATCCCGTTTTTCTTGTAATATTCCTGGAGAACCTCGACCACCTTCGTATGCTCGTCGGTCAGTTCCTCAATACCTTCCGTTGTTTTCACATACCGCATCCATGCCTCATTCCAGTTGTTGAAATCGTCAATGAAGCCGTCTTCATCAACACTGTAACTATTCCCCTCAAACTCTACTGTTGGCATAACCCTAAACCTCCCTTTCTAAAAAATATCTTACCCCTTACCCTTGTTGAAATCGCTATTGACCTTTAGACGTAAGTTAGTTACTATAATTCCCTATTCTTGCGTTGTCAAATATTCTTTTCCTGCTTTTAAAAAAATTTATCCGCTTTCTTGTGGGCGAGGGCTGCCACAAAGAGGCCTTTTGCCCATTTCGGGTTCCCTGCCGCATGGACATGGGTGTAGGTCGCCAGGATATTTTTTCTACAAACGCCGTCTCTTAGGCCATCGATCCCTCGACCTCGAACGACCCTGAGGGCAAATTTCAGGTCCCCTTCTCCCCTAAAAAGGGGCCGCGAATAGTGAAATTCATGGCCTCTTAATTCCTCACCCACGGCATAAAAAAGATTGGGGCTGACCACCTCCATGACCGTATAGCCGTGACCCTGAGGCCTTTTCTGAAGAACGAATTCCACAGGGAGGGCCCCCACCATCGGGTAGGACCGGTTATCCACTATAAGTCGCTCCCCTAAATACATGAACCCCCCGCACTCCGCATAGACCGGGAGTCCTTTTTCGATCTCCTCTTTCAGGCCCTTTCTGAAGTTTCGATTATCCGCAAGGCCCTGGGCCTGGGTCTCAGGAAATCCCCCCCCGATATATAGGGCGTCCAACTGCGGCAGTTCCGGTGAAGATATGGCATCGACCTCCACCATCACGGCCCCCATGCGCTCCAACTGCTCCAGGTTTTCCGGATAGTAGAACCAAAATGCCCGGTCTCTGATAAAACCGATTCGCGGAGATGGATCACTGACCGCCGCCTTTGGATCTGGTGCCGCATCTCGAGAGGCCTCAATATCCTCGGCTCGGTTGGCTATTTCCCAGATCTGATCCAACTGAAGGTGCTTCTGAACAATCTCCCGGGCCCATGAAACAGCCCTTTCGGCCTGATCGCGCTCCTGAAAGGGGACAAGGCCCATGTGTCGTTCCGGGAAAAGATTTTCCTTCAACTTAGGGACCGAACCGACCACAGGCAGTCCGCAATATTCTTCAATGGCGGCCGTGATCAACCTCTCCTGTCGCTGCCCTGCAACCCTGTTCAAAATAACCCCTGCAATATGCACGCCCGGATCGAAGGCCTGACATCCCTTGATGACGGCTGCCATGGTGCGCGTGGCCATGGACACATCCAGGATAATCAGGACGGGCGTCTTGAGGAGCTTGGCCAGCTCTGCAGTGCTGGAGGAGCCGTCTAAATCAAGCCCGTCATACAGGCCCCTGTTCCCTTCTATCAGGGAAAGGTCCGAATCATCTGAGCGGGAGAGAAAAGATGCCCTTATCTGGTCTTCATCCATCAGGAAAGGATCCAGATTATAACATGGCCGGTCCGCGGCAAAGGCAAGCCAACCGGCATCAATAAAATCCGGCCCTTTTTTAAAGGGAGCAACGCTAAGACCCTTTTTCCGCCATGCGGCAACAAGACCCAATGAAAGGATGGTCTTCCCGGACCCTCCCTTCAGCGCAGCAATGATGACACGAGGGTGCATTATTTAGAAAATCTCCCCTAATTTAACCCGCTTAGTCTCCCTGGCAGGCGCCTGGACGCCCCCCAAGATCGCGTCCGATTAGGATCACGGAGTCGCCGAATTGTCAACAAAAAAAGTTGTAGGTTGCCCCGGCTTTTTTCTATTGACATCCTGTGCGCCGTTTGATTATAAATAAAACCTTAACTATTTGAAAAATTAACTAATTAAAATTTTCACAAATAGGCTTCGAATCTGGTTATTTTAAGGCTTGGAAAATCTGAGCGAAAATTCGAGGGAAATGAGTTTCAGGATTGTTGCAGGGGCGTGATCATTCGAGGGAGGAGGTGAGGGTAAGTATTTCAATTGTTAGGATTTACTCCTTAAAATGTACAACTTATTCAAATAGCAAAAGGAGGCATAAATAATGGCGTTCGAACCAACAGAAGAACAGAAGGTGTTGAAATATCAAGAGCTCAGGATATACTCCGACGAGGAGTTGAATAACTACACCGAAGAAGAGCTCAAGAATTTCAAGGTGAAACACGACATCCCTGATGTGGATGAACTGGAAAAGGGTCCATGGCCGAGTTTTGTGGCCGATTCCAAGCGGGAGGCCCTTCATCGCAAAAAGCTTGCAAAAGACCGGATGTTGATAGCCAGCGAATGTGTTGAAGACCTGCTGGGTCAGCTCCAGGTCTCTTTTGACGACGGTGAAACCCACTGGAAGCATGGCGGCATCGTGGGGGTGTTCGGTTATGGCGGCGGCGTGATCGGCCGGTATTCCGACCTTCAGGAACAGTTTCCTTCCATTGCCCATTTTCACACCATGCGTGTGAACCAGACCATGAGCAAGTTTTACAATACAGACTATCTCCGATGCCTCTGTGATCTCTGGGAATATCGAGGCAGCGGTCTGCTCAACATGCATGGATCCACCGGGGATATTATCTTCCTGGGAACCTTTACCGAGCAGCTCGAACCGGTCTTCTATGAATTGGGTCATGTGCTCCAGCAGGACCTGGGTGGATCCGGATCCAATCTCCGGTCGCCTTCCTGCTGTCTGGGAAAGGCCCGCTGCGAATATGCCTGTATCGATACCCAGGACATGTGCTACCAACTGACCACCTATTACCAGGATGAGCTGCACCGCCCGGCCTTCCCGTACAAGTTCAAATTCAAGTTCGACGGTTGCCCCAACGGGTGCGTTGCATCCATCGCCCGATCGGATATGTCGTACATCGGGACGTGGAGAGACAATATCCGGATCGACCAGGAAGCGGTCAAGGCCTATATCGGCGGCGAAATTCCGCCCAATGCCGGGGCCCACGCCGGGAAAGACTGGGGTAAATTCGATATCCAGAAAGAGGTCATCGGCCTCTGCCCCACCCAGTGTATGTGGATGGAAGACGGCAAGCTCATGATCGACGACAAGGAATGCACGCGCTGCATGCACTGCATCAATGTCATGCCCAGGGCCTTGAGACCGGGCGCGGACACCGGATGCAGCATCCTCTTCGGGGCCAAGGCGCCGATTCTCGAGGGCGCCCAGATGTCGGTCCTGACCATCCCCTTCGTGAAGTGCGAATCTCCTTATGACAATATTAAGGCGATCGTGGAAAAGGTGTGGGACTGGTGGATGGAAGAAGGCAAGAACCGTGAGCGGTTAGGTGAACTGATCCAGCGCTACGGCATCCCGAAATTCTTGGAGGTCCTCGAGATTCCCGCCATGCCGCAGATGGTGACAGAGCCCAGGAGCAATCCCTACATCTTCTGGAAATCGGAGGATGTGCCGGGTGGGTTCCAGCGCGATATTAACGTATACCGAGCCAAGCATAAGAGATAGGAGGTACATAGAATGGCATTATCTACTGAGAGATTGGGGCTGTATAACCCGGAAAAACCGATGCAAAACAGGCTCACGGACCTGGGGCCCAGGCACTTCTGGCAGTACTTTCCTCCTATTATCCAGAGCAACTACGGGAAATGGAAATATCATGAGATATTGGAGCCGGGCATCCTGGTTCATGTGTCTGAAACAGGCGACAAGGTCTTCACCGTCAGATGCGGCGGCTGCCGCTTTATGTCGGTTGAGCATATCCGGGAGATGTGCGAGATCGCAGATAAATATTGCGAAGGCTATCTCCGTTTCACCACCCGTAACAACATCGAATTCATGACCGACAGCCAGGATAAGATGGAGGCACTGAAAAAGGATCTCCAGGGCCGAAAGCACGTGACCGGCAGCTATAAGTTCCCCATCGGCGGGACCGGCGCCGGAATAACCAATATCGTGCATACCCAGGGATTCCTCCACTGTCATACGCCGGCGACCGATGCCTCGTCCATGGTCAAGGCGGTCCTGGACGACCTGTTTGAATATTTTCAGGGCATGACCCTTCCGGCCCAGGTCAGGATATCTATGGCCTGCTGCCTCAATATGTGCGGGGCCGTGCATTGCTCGGACATCGCCCTTCTGGGGTATCACAGAAAGCCGCCGGTCATTGACCACGAGGTGATGGATTCTCTTTGTGAGATCCCCCTGGTCATTGCGGCATGCCCTACAGGCGCCATATCGCCTGCCAAGACCGAAGATGGAAAAAAGACCGTGAAGATCAAAGAGGAACGCTGTATGTTCTGTGGAAACTGTTATACCATGTGCATGGCCGTGCCCCTGGCCGACAAGGAAGGCGACGGCGTGACGATCCTGGCCGGCGGCAAGATTTCCAACCGGATCAGCACGCCTGAATTTTCCAAGGTGGTCGTCCCCTGGCTTCCGAATGAGTTCCCCAGGTATCCCGATGTCTGTGCACACGTCAAGCGGATCGTTGAGGCCTATGCATCGGATGCCAAGAAGTATGAGCGAATCGGCGACTGGGCGAAACGTATTGGATGGGAGCGGTTCTTTGAGAAGTGCGACCTCCCCTTTACCGACCATCTGATCGATGATTATCGCCTCCAGTACGATACATACCGGACAACCACTCAGTTTAAATACACTGAGGCAGCATGGGAGGTATCGAGGGCGGCCGGCGGGATTGAATAAACAACCTGCCAATCATTAGCGAAGAGGAGCAATCACATGGAAGAAATGAAAAAGGCGATACTTGAGTTTGCCGAGACAAGCAAGAAGACCAAGTTTTACTTCAACGATATTGAAAAGGCAGTGCAAAAGGTTATTCCGGGTGCTAAGGCGCGGGAGGTCAAGAAGGCCGCCACTGCCCTGATCAATGAAGAAAAACTGATCTACTTTTCAACCGGCAGCAGCACCATGTATGGCCTGAAAGGCAGAGGAGTCACGGAAGACCATTAGTCACTCCTTTCAGACTGTAAACTTTGACTGATGATATGAGGGGTCGCCGTCCGGGACCGGGGGGCGACCCCTTTCTATTTTACGAGGTCTCAAATGAAAGAACCGCAGGGCGCAGAGAATTTCATCGCCGAACAGAAAAAAGTGCTGTCGGAAAATTCGGAATGCGCCAGTTCAAGCTATAACCTGGGTGTGGGCCTGATGGAGCAGGGCAGGCTGGACGAGGCGATCGACGCCTTTAACGATGCGATCGACAACAGCGGCAGGATGTTTGAGGGACATGTCAACCTGGGCTATATCTATTTCAAAAAGGGCGATCTGGAAATGGTGGTCGAGTCCAATAAAAGGGCCATCGAGATAGAACCCCGATACGCGCGGGGGTACGCCAACCTGGGCTTTGCATACCTTCAGATGTCCATGACCGATGAGGCCATCGAGGCTTTGAGCAAGGCCATCGATCTGAATCCGGACATGGTTCAGGCCTGGAGCAATCTGGTCAATGCCTACCTCCAGAAAGGCGATGTGCAACAGGCCGTAGAGACAGGGGAAAAATTGGTGGATATAGCCCCTGATTTTGCCTTGGGGCACAACAATCTTGCTTCTGCCTATTATAACAATGATGATTTCCAGAAGGCGATCGAGCACCTGGATAAGGCCGTTTCGTTAGGATTTGAACCGCATCCGGAATTTCTGAAGGCCCTGGAGACTTACCGTTAACATGGATTTCTCCTATCTATTCGAACCATACGAGAGCATCGTGTCAAGGGCGGATGAGGCCTTTCAGCAGGTGAAAGAGGGATTTCCTGAGTGCATCCGATGCGAACCCCATTGTGCGGACTGCTGCCACGCCGTGTTCGGCCTTTTTCTGATTGAAGCCGCCTTCCTCAAACGCGATTTTGATCAACTTGACGAAGAAGAACGGAAAGCGGCACTCAAAAGGGGCCGCGATGCGGACCAGGCACTTGAAAAGCTGGAAGGGACGCTGAGGTCATTCAAGGATGATCCCCAAATGATCTCCTACTCATTGGCCAGGGAGCGAATCCGCTGCCCCCTGCTGAATGACCATAACGAATGCGTCCTGTATCCTTACCGTCCGATCACCTGCCGGGTCTATGGAATTCCGACCAAGGTCCGGGGCGTACCCCGTGTCTGTGGAAAGGCGGGTTTTAGAAAGGGACAGGAATATCCTGTCTTTGATCTTGACGGGGTCCATCGCGAACTCCATCAGTTATCCAGGGAACTCTTGGAAAGGGCGGGCGGGAAAGATCCTGAAATGTCGACGCTTCTTTTGTCTGTTTCAAAGGTGATAAAAACGCCCTTTGAAGAACTCATAACCGGAATCTCTGGAGGGTCTGACACAGGAAGCTGACATGGCCCTTGAGATTTGCGTGTATCACGTGAAGTTCGGCGGGACAGTCTTCATGATAGAACGCCAGCAATGGCTTGAAGAGTCTTTCAAGCTCGTCCTCGTCCAAGGACTGAAGCAGTGAAAGGAATTCCTGAATCTCACCGGATGTGAGCATGCCCTTCCCGGCCAAGATCCGGAGCGCCTCAAAGAATCCTTCGGTTCCGGCCTGCAGGGAAAAGTCCCCGGCCCAAACCGTTTCCCCCACGCCATTCAGCCTGTCCAACCGCATTCGGACCGTCAGGTTCAGGAAAAAATAGACCCTGGCGATCATCGGATGCACAGTATCCGCTGAGAAGAAATCCATGATCGACCGGTAGTCTCTGGCCGTGGTGAGCTTGACATGGATGCCGTCATCTTCGGTTTTCACCACGAAATCCCCGGCCGCATGATACCAAGGATAGATCTGTTTGAAGGAATGGGCATCATAATAGAGGGTAAGTATCCTGAATGCCTGTCTGAAAATCTCGAAAGCTTCCTCTTCCGAAGCATATCGATGGCCGTTTTCAAGGTCCCAGATGCAGACCTTCTGGCGGTTATCCGCCTCATCCATGGAAAGATGCCATTCATGGTAGCCTTCAAACCATTCGGAAAGCATCAGGGTCAGCGTTTCATAAGGCTGATGCCCGCCCTGACATATCACGTCTCCCTTTTCATATACCTTCGGCAGATAGGAAGGCCCGAGAGATCGGTGAAGGGACTTCACGGTCTCGTATTCGTTTATCAAGCACGATTTTGCTTCATTCGAGACGGCGGTGCTGACCGCGAATTTGACGGGCCTGCCATCAAGAAGAATCTCGACACTCGCCACATGGTACAGGACCCCATGCTTTTCACTCCGGATCCGTATCCTTTTGATCGTGTCGAGATCGTCTTCTCTAATTGCCCTCGCCCTGAAGACATCGTTCAGACAGTTCCCTTCATCTTTCAAGACAAATCTTTTGATTGCCTCGAAATAGTCTCCTAACGTCAGAAAAGGATGAGGTTCTGAAGGCGCGATTAGAAAAGGCCTTGCGAGATCTTCAGGCCCAAGGGGGATGTCCCCCTCCGGGGATGAGAAGAGATAGTCGATGATCATCATTGAATCATACAGGGAGGGCCTGCCTGCAATTTCACGCGGGTCTACCGCCCAATTTCCTGAGGGCCTCCGAGGCCACCTGGCCTATGCTCATTTTCGCAATATTTCCGTTCTCATAGAGGTAAACCTCATGGGGATCGTCTATGAGTTTTTCCAGATCGCTTTTTGCCTCATAGGCCCCGAGATTCCCTATGAGCCAGGCCGCATGACCGCGCACTGTCGGATCGGGATCTTCAAGGTAGATAAAGAAGTGAAAGGTGTGCTTGCGGAGAAGGTCAGGCCTTGACAGGGCCACCCTGCCGATGGCTTGAAGGGCCCGGGCCCGCCGGGTTTTATCGGCCAAAAACTGGTATAGCTGCGCGACATATCCTGCAAACAGATCTGGCCGATGGCTGATAATTTCGCCGATCGCCTCAAAGGCCCCCCAGGTAAAGGCCGCTGTATCCGAAATAGCGTAAAAAAGCCCCTGAAGGAGTTTGGAAACGGCGCCGGAATCTTGATCTGCAATAACGGCGCACGCCCGGCCTAACATCTCCGCGGCCCTTTTCCGCAAAAGATCGTCGCCCGAATAGATCAGCCTTTGAAGATTTCTGATGAGTTTCCTGTCTTCTCCCGCCACATCGAGTATCGCTTCAACCTGAAATTCTCTTACGAGCGCTTCAACCTCGCTTTTGGACAGAGGCTTCTTTCCGGTCCCTGGAGCCGCTTTCCTGCGTGGAACAGGAGCGGATGCGGCCTTTTTCAGCTTCTTTTGGACACCAGCCGAGGTGACTTCCCGAACATCTTCATGCAACCTGACAAAAAAAAGGACCCCGGATATCCGCCTGCTGTCCATGAATCCTCCCGGAATAATCAGATGCCTGACATAGTCATAATGCTCGACAATCTCCTGCTTGTAATCCTCTTCAGGCAGGAGATTCCAGGCCAGGTCCCAGTCCATGTTGCAGCCGAACACCAGGGCCTCGATCATGGCGGACCCCTGATTATGTCCGGTTTCGTCGCAGGCATACACCGCGCCGCAGGAACAGGATCCCACCGGCATCTCCCCGGGCCTGTGTGTTGTCAACTCCTTGGGCCTTTCAATCAGAAGGCCGCAAAAGGGACAACTCGGGGGCAAGGTCGTGGTCTTTCCGATAAACTTGCTTTCAAACATCGTTGGTTATGTCTCTTTCAAGATGGGGTGCGGCAACTCAAAACTCCTCGAATCCGGGTCATACTCAAACCCGACAATGTCCAGTCCTGTCCGACTGGACCTGAACTCGATAAGCCAGTTTTTGTATTCCTCTCCGGCGAATTCACAACAGATCGTGCCGTTTCGCGCATGCATCATAACGAGCTTTGGCACGATATCCCGTTGAAAGATTTCGCTGATTCGAATCCGGTCATCATCATCCAATTCAGGATCAAGAAAAGACTGGGAAGGGGATTGATCATTCATCTGGCAGGGCCGGGCAGATCCAGCGACATGCATTGATTGCCGCCGCCGCATGAATTGGCTGTTATCTTAGGCTGGTTGCCCCCGGGACCCACGCCGATAGAATAGTTGGTCCGGCTGACCACCCGCTCAATGGTTTCGGACTTGCATTTGGGGCAGGTCATATCCACCTCTTCGTCCGAGCCCATGAAGAGCTTCTCAAAGACCTCGCCGCAAGCTGCACACCTGAATTCAAAAATCGGCATTGTCTTACTCCTATTATGTAAGGTATGTTAAGAAATTATAGTCACCTGACAGGGCAAAGTCAAACCATGATCCTCTCATTTCATCCATGCTTCGATGCTCATGTTCAGATCATCCTTGGGGACCGGAGGGTTGACTCCGATATCCTCAGGCATATCGAAAAGGCCGATGCCATTATCCTTCCGCAGGCATGCACCCAGAATCTCTATGAGATCTGCCTTGCCTCAACTGCACACATTTTTCCCAATTATGATGCACGCATCCAATATCCGGGGAAAATCGGCCAGGGCCGGATGTTCCGTGAGCTGGGCCTCCCCCATCCGAAGACATTGTCATGGCAATCGGTCGGACAATTCAAAGA
>CAYPDL010000053.1:15214-27344 GCA_964409475.1 uncultured Desulfobacteraceae bacterium
TTCGGCAGACGGGGCCTTGGGGGGACTGAAAAATATTATCGTCTGCTTTACGCTGCCATACAGGATTGGCTGGCGGAGACAGGAATAGACCCGCAGACGGTAAGGCTTATGTGATGAGCGACCCGGAAGCCGACCGGCATTCCGACTTAACCCTTGAGCGTCTTTACATACGCCTTTCGCGATCTCGGGCCGTCAAACTCGCAGAAAAAGATCTTTTGCCAGGTCCCGAGGACCAGACGGCTGTTTTCAACGATCACGGTAACCGAGCTGCCGATAATGGACGTCTTGATATGACTGTCGGAGTTCCCTTCAAGGTGCCGGTACCGGTCGTTAGGCGGGACCAGTTCGTTCAGTTTACGGATGATATCCTCACACACAGCGGGATCAGCCCCTTCATTGATGGTCACGCCGCCGGTCGTATGGGGCACGTAGACCACGCAGAACCCGTCCGTCACACCGGTCTTTGAAACCGCAGCGCTCACCTGTGAAGTGATATCAACCATTTCTATTCTTGAACCGGTCTTTACGCTAATCGTTGCGGGCATGGGTGCCTCCTCAAAGATTTTTCTCTCAGAGCATTATGATAGGTGAAGCATTCTCCTTTTCCAGTATCTTCTCACCGCCGCTTTCTTCCATGGCCTTTGTGTAAAGAGCGAGACTTCGCTGCAGAAGGGTTTCAATTACTGGATTGGCCTTCAGGGCTGTGACCGCCTGGTCTGTGATCTGGGCGGCAGCCAGTGCCATCTTTGCTGTTTCTTCCTGCCCAAGCTTCAAAAATACGTAGCCCATCTCTTCCAGCCGGCTCTTCAGTCGTTGCCGTTCCTCTGGTGTAAAAAGTTCGGCCAGGCATTTATCCTGAATCTCCCTGATCCTGGCAGCCTTCTGAATCGGGGTAAGGACGATAGGGCTTTCATTCACCCTGTACATATCTTCCATAAACGGTCTGATTGCATCGAGTTCGATGAGCCAGGTCTCCATCAACGGGTCTTTCAAGAGGTCTCTGATAGCCGCATCGGTCAGGACATATCCTGAAGCGGTGCTTTCTGGAATCAGATCGTAGATCATCGGCCGCTCAAGCAGGACCGCATCTTTTAGAAGCCATGGCCTCAACTCAAGATAATCCTCTGGCACACGGGTGTTGAGTGATAACTGCCTCTGGTAAGCCTCCTCCAGGATGGTTGCCCCGTGCGCGAGCGATGTGTCTACAAAGGGGCCAGCCTCCGCTGCAAATTGCTCTTTCAGCTCCTTGGCGTCTTTCTTGCTGAGGGTGCGGAATAAAAACTCGTGAAACCCTTCTTTATCGGAAACAATCCCGAAACCTGTACCAAAGTCTTTTCCTCCCCGGTGCAGGATGACCGCAACAGTCCGAATGCCCATTCCGTTTACAGGCCCAACATAACAGAGAGGACGCTCTTTCTCCGGGGGCTTCAAGATAGTGGACGTCATCGCGTCTTTGGTATGGAACGCGTCAGTGGAAATACCCTTTCTGCCAAGCTTGAACACGGAGCGCCGGATGGCCCTATTCACATTCTTTTCATGAAATCGGTCTTTCAGGGCCAACAGCAGAGAAATGATATGCTCTTCTGGCGGCAGCAACTCTATGAGGCGTTGGGCACAAAGGGAGTCCGGCACCCTCTCGACGATATCCGCAGGCGCACTGTTTTGGATCTCCTGAATGAGCACGGCAACAAAGCGTTCCTGCTCCTCTCTGAGGGTAGGATGGACGGCAGGCCTTTTTTTAGGTGTGCTCTTTCGTTTCACGCAGCCTTTTTTTCCTCAATCGCCACATGATCGTCATAGCCCTCCTCTTTCAAGTAGACATTAATAGTCTGTTCAGGGGAGGTGTTCCAGACCCCGCCTACATAATTGGGCGCAATCGGCAGTTCCCGGTTGTCGGCTCCACGGTCAGCCAAAATGGCCAGCTCGATCTTTCTGGGCCGGCCGAAATCTATCAGGGCATCCATGGCAGCCCGGACCGTTCTTCCCGTGAAGAGGACATCATCCACCAGGATAACCAACTTGTCATCAACCGAAAAGGGGAGGTCGGTCTGCCCGACGACCGGCGTCGGGCCGATTCTCGTCCAGTCATCGCGATACAGGGTGATATCCAGAATGCCTAAGGGCGGCGGCGGCACATTCAGACGGGCCATGGCCTTCTGGAGCCGGGCGGCCAGAAACGCGCCGCCGGTCCGGATGCCCACAAGGACGACGCCTTCACCTGATCCGATTTTTTCGACGATCTGACGGGCAATCTCATCGATACACCGTGACACATCCTTTTCTTTCAATATAACCGACTTCTTCATGGCAGCACCAAGATCCGGAATTAGGGAATTGAAGCCCGCAGGGAGCGCCGCGGTCAAGCCCTTTTTAAACACGATAACAGAGGTGCACCCCTGGGGATGTGTACACTCAAGGGGGCAGATACAATCTCGAACGGTCCTTATGGAAAAGTTTTCTTGATACCAGTATTCTCAGGCTATGTCAAACAAATTATTGAAATTTTACACCCTGGCCCCTATCCTGACGCGGTCTTCCCTTTGCTCCTCAAAAAGCCCCCTTCACATGGATATCTCTCTCCAGACCATTTCGTCGCTCCGCATATTTCACCAGGGCTGCGATGGCCCGCGCCGCGCGTTCAGGTCCCGGAAAGACAGGGATCCCCCGGTCCATAAGCCCTCGAATGGATGGATCGTCGGGACTGCGAAAGGTATATCCCACAAGCGGTTTGTCACTTGTCTGGACCAGGCGAGCAATAGAGCTGCACTGCTCGTCCATAAGCTTCAGGGCCTGATCGGCGACCTGTTCCGGGGGCAATCCCATCTGTACGAGCGCCCTTTTGACGACCTGCGTTGGGGTGAGGAAGTAGATAAGGAGGATATCGGCCCTCTCTTCCTGGATGAGGACCTCCGGAATACTCGAATAAAAGTCATTGGGATTCTTGGTAAAGGTAAGATCAACCGGATTGCTGACGCTCCCGGTATGGGGAACAAATGGAGCCAGCTTCTCCACCGTCTCGTCCGAAAGGGCCGGGAGTTCCAGGCCTGCCCTGCCGCAGGCATCTGCGGCCGCGGCCCCCGGCCCGCCCGAATGGGTCTGGATCACCACCCTTCGCCCCTTGGGCAGGGGCAGGCTTCCCAGCACCCAGCAGAAATCGAATACTTCGGTAACAGACCGGGCACGGATGATTCCGCTCTGTCTGAACATCCCCTCGTACAGATCATCCGGCCCTGCCAGGGCACCGGTATGGGAAAAACCGGCCTGTCTCCCTGTCTCGGAGCCGCCCACGTAGAGGGCCACGATCGGTTTATGAGGCACGATCTTTCGAGCGGCCTCCACAAATGCCCTCCCCCGACGGATCCCTTCGATATAGAGGGCGATGACCCTTGTGTGGGGACAGAGGGCCAGATATTCCATGGCGTCAATCAGGTCGATATCCGCCTCATTCCCCACGCTGAAGGCCGTGCTGAATCCCAGCCCCAGCCTGGCCAGGTAATCGAAAAGCTGGGTGACAAAGCTCCCGCTCTGGGATGCCAGCCCGATAAAACCGGCCGGCCCTTCATAGGGGATGAACGTAGTATTCACATGACAGTGAGGGTTGGCCACCCCGAGACAATTGGGGCCCAGAACACGGATGCCGTATTGGCCGGCAATCTCTATCAGTTCTCTCTCAAGGACAATCCCCTCTCCCCCAACCTCTTTAAAGCCTCCGGAAACGATCACCACCTTCCGGATCCCTTTTCTGCCGCACGCCTCGAGTGTGGGGTTCACGATCCGGGTGGGAAGCACCATCACCGCCAGGTCCGGGACCTCCGGCAAATCCAGGACATCGCTGTAGGCCTTCAGACCCAGCACCCGATCCTCCTTGTAGTGAACCGGGTAGACAGGGCCTTCAAAACCTGCGGCCTGCAACGAGAGGAGAAGGTTGGTTCCCATGGCAGTGATATTGTTGGATGCCCCGAAAAACGCGATGCTTTTGGGGTTGGCTATCTGGTACAACGGGCTCTCTTCTATTGATTGGATCATTATAGTTGTTCGCTTTCATTCCTTTCCAGGACAGTTCGCACGAACCCTCCAGGGCTCGACCCATCAACGATTTTTGCACCTGATGGTTTTTGCGCGGTTTTGGGAACATAGGATAGGGGCATCATTGTGTCAAGTGAATGCGCCGAGCTATTGACAAAACATGGAAAAAAGGATACTCACCTTGCACCGACCTGTGTCTCAAGCGGATGCCTGGATAACTGTTCATGACAACGGGGTTTGTCGCCCCCACGGGATGAAAATCCCCTGTGTGAGCAGCGTCCTCGCCGTCCCGCATCGGCGGGATCGAGGCTGGAAGGCTCTCTCACAGGAAAAGGAAGCCCTGGCCCGTATTCGTGTTCATTGGCGTTCATTCGCGGTTGGGTTGTATTTTCATGATAAATACCATTTTTGAAAGGAGCACGACATGTCATACGATCTTACAGAAGAACAACAGATGCTCAAGGATACCGTGGCGCGCATCGCTAAGGAACAGATCGCCCCGGGCGCGGAAAAGCGTGATGAAGAGGCGAAATTCGCCTGGGATATGGTGGATGTCCTGCGGGAAAACGGCCTGTTCGGGGCTGATTTCCCTGAGCAATATGGCGGAGCTGAGATGGGTCTGTTCTCCCTCTGCCTGATCATCGAAGAAATTGCCAAGGTCTGCGCATCCACATCGGTCATACTCCTTGTCCATGAGCTGGGCGCCACGCCCATCATGATTGCCGGAAACGACCAACAGAAGGAAAAATATTTTCCCAAGCTGGCCTCCGGCGAACACCTGGTGGCCTTCGGCCTTACCGAACCGAACGCCGGATCGGATGTCTCAGGGCTCCGGACCAAGGCCGTCAGGGACGGCGGGGATTATGTGATCAACGGCACCAAGATGTTTATCTCCCACGCGGATGTGGCGGAGCTCGTGTGCATTGCGGCAAGGACCGATCCGTCGATCCCCGGTACAAAGGGAACGAGCATTTTTGTGGTGGAAAAGGGGACCCCTGGTTTCGGCATCGGCAAGCACGAAAATAAGATGGGGATTCGCGGATCTTCCACTGTGGAGATCATCCTGGAAGACGTACGGGTCCCGGCGGAAAACATATTAGCCGGGGAGGGGATGGGGTTTGCCATCCTCATGAAGACCCTTGACCTGACCCGTATCCCCGTTGCTGCGCAGGCCGTGGGCATTGCCCAGGGGGCGCTGGATTACGCCATTCAGTATACCAAAGAGAGGACTCAGTTCGGCAAACCGCTCTTTTCGTTTCAGGGCCTTCAATGGATGATGGCCGATATGGCAACGCAGGTGGAGGCGGCCAGGCAGTTGACCTACAAGGCAGCCGCCCTTTTCGAAAAGGTTCCCAAAAACCTGGACCGGCTCTCGAAAGACATCATCCGTTATTCGGCCATGGCCAAACTCTTCGCTGCAGAGACCGCCATGAAGGTCACCACCGATGCGGTCCAGCTCCTGGGCGGATACGGGTATGTCAAGGAATACCCGGTGGAAAGGATGATGCGGGATGCCAAAATCACCCAGATCTATGAAGGGACCAGCCAGATCCAGAAGGTCGTCATATCGAGCACCCTCTGAAGCCGTGACAGTTTTCTGAATGTCATTCACCAAAATTGTTGACACAGCGCACAGATGAATGGTAAAAAGCTCGACAGCAATGATCAAATGTAATCGTTTACTCCCCCCTTTAAAAAAAGGGGGGAGTAAACGATTATGATCCAACCACAAGGGATCTTTTCATATGGATATCCTGATCCAGGTCATCATCACCGGCTTTGCAACTGGCGGATTATACGGTCTGATAGCGCTCGGCTTTGTCCTTATCTACAAAGCGACCAGCGTCCTCAATCTGGCCATGGGGGAGTTCATGACCCTCGGCGCATTTATCTGTTTTACGGTGCTGACCCAGATCAAGGTTCCCTTTTCCCTGGCCCTTCTTCTGACACTTGCGGCAGCGATCGTCCTTGGCATTCTGGTGGAACGGCTTATTCTAAGGCCTCTTATCGGAGAGCCCATTATAGCCGTCATCATGATCACCATCGGCCTGGGCGTTATCCTCAAAGGCCTGATGTACATGGTATGGACGCCCACGTTCCGAAATTTTCCTGAGATCTTCCCCCCCGAGCCCCTGGATCTCAACTTTGCCGTGGTCCCGTCCGGGCTCTTGTGGGGCTTTGTTTTCGCCATTATCGCCACCATTGCATTCCTCCTTATCTTCAAATTCTCCCGCACCGGCGTGGCCATGAGGGCCGTGGCCAGCGACCAGCAGGCAGCCCTTTCCATGGGCATCAGCGTCCGACGGGTCTTTGCCCTGGCCTGGTGTTTCGGGGCCATGGCCGCAGTAATAGGGGGGATTGTCATCGGGAACATCAGCGGCATCAGCGTGTACATGGGCGATATCGGGCTGAAAGTTTTAGCCGTCATTATTCTGGGGGGTCTCGACAGCATCGGGGGGGCCGTCCTCGCCGGTTTCATTATCGGGATCCTGGAAAATCTGACAGGCCTTTACATAGACCCGCTTGTAGGGGGAGGGGCCAAAGATGTGGCGCCCTTCTTTATCCTGGTACTCATTCTCATGATTCGGCCCTATGGCCTGTTCGGCAAGGAGCTCATTGAGAGGGTCTAAGGGGATTGACGATTGTTGATTGGCGATGGTGGATTGAAACGACGAGAAGGTCTGAACTTGACGTGTACAGGGTGAAAGCAACGATGCCTGGCCGAGGAGCTTGTTTTTAAACGATGCGGTGCGGAGATTTTAAAGAAACCTACATCCAAGACGAGGCGATCTTCCAGTCTCTTTTCGTGAAATTCTGGCTGTGCCTCCTCTTTCTGTTTCTTCTGGCCTTTCCCTTTCTGGCCAACGCCTACCTGCTCTATGTGGCTAACATGGTCGGTTTTGCCATCATCGGGGCCATAGGCCTAAACCTGCTCACCGGCTTTACCGGACAGATCTCCCTGGGCCATGCCGCCTTCCTGGGCGTGGGGGCCTATACCTCGGCCATCCTGGTTACCCGCCTGGGTTTTTCATTCTGGCTTTCGATTCCCTGTGCAGGCCTTGTGGCGGCCCTGGCCGGATTAATCATCGGCATCCCTTCCCTTCGCGTCAAAGGACTCTATCTCTGTATCGCCACCCTTGCGGCCCAGTTTATTTTCGAGTTCATCTTCACCCGGTGGGAATCCATGACCAGGGGAATCACCGGCATTCACATTCCTCCCCCGACCATCGGCGGCTTCGCATTCAAGACCGAAAGGGATTTCTACTGGATTACCCTCCTTTTTGTGGTGCTCGCTGTCGGCTATGCCAGGAACCTGATTCGTTCGCGAACCGGGAGGGCTTTCATCGCCATTCGCGACCGGGACCTTTCGGCCGAGATCATCGGGATCAATCTGTTCAGATACAAGCTCAGTTCCTTTGCCATTAGCTCTTTTTACGCAGGTGTGGCCGGGGCACTGTGGATGACCTTTCTCAAGGTGGTGACGCCGGACCATTTCCCTTTCATCCTGAGCATTCAGTACCTGGCCATGATTATCGTTGGGGGCCTGGGGAGCGTTCTGGGCTCTATCTTTGGCGCCATATTCATCACCCTGACGCCTGAATTCCTTAACTATCTGTCAGAGATCGTGAAGGCCAGTGCCCCTGGGTATGAAGAGATCTTTGTCCCCATGAAAGAGGTGATTTTTGGCCTTCTCATTGTCCTTTTTCTTATCTTCGAGCCCAGGGGGCTGGCTGAAATCTGGAACCGGATAAAGGTGTTTTTCAGGCTGTGGCCGTTTTCTTATTAGGCAGGGCGGGTTGGTCGACCACTCGACGACTCGACTAACTCGAAAGGAGGTGAACCAGCATTTTTTTCAAATAAGGGGAATCAACCATCTAATCAAGTAAAGGGGGAGAGTCATGACAAAGAAACTTGGCGTTTTTCTTTTTTGTATCATGTTGACGGTGGGGTGTCTTGGCATCAACACGGCCATGGCCCAGGATGAGGAACCCATCATCTGTGGGGTGCACCCATTCACAGGCCGTTTTGCCTTTGCAGGCATTCACGGCGCGGATGCCATGGAAGATGCCGTAGCCATGGCCAATGAAGCAGGCGGGATCAACGGAAAAAAGATCAACTATTTCTGGGCCGATGGGGAATACAAGAATGACGTGGGCATTGCCGCCTTCAAGCGCCTCTATGCTCAGCACAAACCCCAGGCCATGTGGGGACAGAGCACAGGCATGACCGAGGCCCTGGGGCCGGAGATCAAGGACCGTTACAAGGTCCTGTACTCTGCCTATACCTTTGCTGAGATTGCTGCCGACCCAGCAAAGAACCCATACCTCTTTCTTGCCGGCCCCACCTATGTGGAACAGTTCGGGATCCTTTTGAAATACATCGCCAAGCAGAAACCCGGGGCCAACATCGCCTTTTTTTACAGCGACACCGAGTTCGGGCGTGAACCGATCCCGGCCGGCCGCGAGATCTGCAAGAAACTGGGCCTCAACCTGGTTGCGGAAGAGGTTGCCAAGGTGGGAGGCGTTGACATCTCCACCCAGGTTCTGGACATGAAGAAGAACAAGGTGGATTACTGCATCTTCCAGGGCTTTGTCACCACGCCGATTACGGCGGTGATGAAACAGGCCAAGGATTACGGATTAAAGTGCCAGTTCATGGGGACCTTCTGGTCAACAGAAAAACACCTGCTGGACCAACTGGGACCATTGGCGGATGAATATGTGGGCGTTACGGCCTACTCCTATTACTATCAGGATGAATACCCGATGATCAAAAAGATCCGTGCCTGGACCGAAAAGCATCACCCAAAAACGGCTGCATATCGTTCCCAGGCCTACATGCAGGTCTTCATGGGCACTCAGCTCATCATCGAGTCCTATCGGCTTGCGGCCAAGACCGGCTCCATCGACGGGACCAGTCTTGCCAAGGCGCTCCAGTCCATCAAGGGGTTTGATGTAGGCGGTCTCATGCCCCCGGTGACTATGAGGAACAACAGCATCCCCGTGGGAAGGATCGTGCGGGGCAATTCAAAGACCATGCAGTTCGATCCGATTTCCGACTGGATCACGCTGGATTAGGATAAAAGTTCAATTGATGATAAAACCCTGACGGGCAAACCCCTTAACCGGTTCTAAGTCGTGGTGAATTCCTTCTTCGGAGTTCAGGCGTAAGCCTTTTAATCAAATGGTCCATCTCTATGATTCTCCTGTCCTCGGAACCACTGGACAGGAGAATCATGAATCATGAGATTGCCTTTATGGACATATTAACGCTTCCAGCCCTGTTGCATCGGAATGCCGAGACATATGGCGATTCCCGTGTGGCCATACGGGAAAAGGAATATGGGATCTGGCAACCGGTCACCTGGAGGGGCTATTACGAAAACGTACGTGATTTCGCCCTGGGACTCCACTGTTTGGGCTTCAAGTCGGGGGACAAGCTCGCCTATGCCGGAGACAACCGGCCCGAGGGGTTGTACTCAGAACTGGCAGCCCAGTCCTTGGGCGGGACCATTGTGGGGATCTACCCGGACAGCAACCTGGATCAGGTGGAATACATCCTGAACCATTCAGACGCCATTTTTGCCGTGGCAGGCGATCAGGAACAGGCCGACAAGGTGCTGGACATCAAAGAGAAATGCCCCCTTGTTCAAAAGGTGATCGTGGATAATCCAAAGGGGATGCGGCGCTATGATGATCCGATCCTTCTCTATTTCAGGGACGTTCAGAAAGAAGGTCGCAAGTTGTTTGAAAAAGAACCGCACCTCTTTGAAGAGATGTGGCGTAAGATCACCCCCGATGACGTCGGCATGATCAACTACACATCCGGGACGACCGGGATCCCAAAGGGGAGCATGATCACCCAAAAGAACATGTACAGCGTGGCCAAGGCCCAGAATGATGTGGATGCCGCAGAAGAGACCTTCGAATACGTATCGTTTCTCCCCTTTCCCTGGATAGGGGAACAGGAATTCGGCGTCTACTGGTCCCTGTACAAGGCCTTTACGGTCAACTTTCCGGAAAAGGTGGAAACGGTGCGTGAGAATATCCGGGAGATCGGCCCCCACATCATGCTGGCCCCGCCTCGAATCTGGGAGCGCATGTGCTCGGATATTCAGGTCAAGATCCAGGACGCCGTATGGATCAAACGGCTGGTGTACAAGGCCTTCCTGTCCGTTGGCTACCGAATGTCCGAGTTTAAATTGAAGAAGAAACAGCCCCCTTTTCAATGGAAGTTCCTCTATGGACTCGGGCATCTGTTTCTGTTTCGTGCACTCAAAAACTACCTGGGGCTCGCCAGACTCAAACACGTATATACCGGGGGCGCCCCGCTGGGGCCAGAGATCTTTCAGATGTTCCAGGCCCTCGGCGTCAACATCAAACAGGCCTACGGCATGACCGAGCAGACCGCGGGCTCCATCATCCATCGCACGAACGACATCCGTCTGGACACGGTGGGACAACCCCTGCCTGGGATTGACTTCAAGGTATCGGATACCGGAGAACTCCTCTCGCGTGGGCCCACCATCTTCAAGGGGTATTACAAGAACCCTGAGGCCACGGCAGAGGCCCTTAAGGACGGATGGTTTCATTCGGGAGATGCAGCGCTCATTGAAGACGATGGACACATCATCATTATCGATCGTATGTCCGATGTAATGAAATTGGCCGATGGGAGCAAATTCTCGCCGCAGCTCATCGAGAACAAATTGAGGTTCAGCCCGTACATCCTGGATGCCGTGGTCATCGGCCAGGAGAGGCCGTTTATCGCCGCCATGATCGCCATCGATATGCCCAATGTGGGGAAGTGGGCGGAAAACAACCAGATCCCCTACACGACCTTTACTGACATCTCCCAGAAGCAGGAGACCTACGATCTGATTGCCAGAGAAGTGGCAAAGACCAATGAATCGTTGCCCAAGGTGGCCAAGATAAAAAGGTTTGTCCTCCTCTATAAAGAGCTGGATGCGGATGATGATGAATTAACACGGACCCGCAAGGTAAGGCGAAAATTTGTTGCTGAAAGATATAAGGACCTGATTGATGCCTTGTACGGCGATGAAGAGGTGTTAAGCGTGGAGGCGGATATCCGCTATCAGGATGGAAAGGGTTTCCGAATGAAGACGATCGTCAGAGTCAAGCAAGTTGAACCTATGGAATAAGATCGGGACATGGAAAACAAGGAAGACTATCAACTTCAGGTCAAGGACATTCAGCTCAGTTTTGGCGGGCTCATGGCCTTAAACGGGGTGACGACCGGCGTCAGGAAGGGGGAGATCTTTTCCATTATCGGCCCCAACGGCGCGGGCAAGACCTGCCTCCTGAACTGTATCAATCGATTCTACCATCCCGAAAGGGGGAGCATCCTTTTCGAAGGGCAGGACATCTCCCGGACGAAGCCGCACAAGATCGCTGGAATGGGCATCGCACGTACATTTCAGAACGTGGAACTCTTTGCCCACATGACTGTTCTGGACAACATCAAGTTGGGCGCACACGTCCATCTGCGGTCGGGGTTCCTTTCCGGGGGGATTTATTACGGAAGGTCACGAAAAGAGGAGATTGAACTCCGTAAAGAGATAGAAGAAAAAATCATAGACCTCCTCGAAATCGAACCCATCCGAAAACAGGTGGTCCACGCCCTCCCCTATGGGCTTCAAAAGCGTGTGGAACTGGCCCGTGCCCTGGCCATGAAGCCGCGGGTCCTCCTCCTGGATGAACCTGCCACCGGGATGAACCTGGAAGAAACCGAAGATATCGCCCGCTTTATCCTGGATATCAACGAGGATTGGGGGGTCACCATTATCCTGATCGAGCACGACATGGGGGTGGTCATGGACATCTCCGACCGGATCTGCGTCCTCGATTTTGGCCAGAAAATCGCAGAGGGTAAACCCCAGGAGATCCGGCACGATGAAAACGTCATCAAGGCCTATCTGGGCGAAGAAGACATCACCTACTCACGGTTGGGCGCATAAGAACATCGAACATCGAACGTTCAACATCGAATGAAGAAAAGAGAAATGAAGAAGCCGAGTTATGATCTTGAAGAAAGACTGCTCGAGTTCTCGGTGAGAATCATAAAGATCGTTGAACAGCTGCCG
>CAYPDL010000054.1:0-27217 GCA_964409475.1 uncultured Desulfobacteraceae bacterium
CATGCCAAATTTATTGAAATGATAGCCTAATGAAGGGTGCGAAACTTGAGTTATATTTCTTGAAGTCGGAGCAGCAAACCGGTGAACCGGTTTGATTTGTAACTACATCATGGCAGAACGTAATCCACCATCCGGGATCCAGGATCCAGCATCCCTTTCAGGGCCTGAAAACACACCCGCATCTCCGGATATTTCCATCGTTGTTCCTGTGTATAACGAAGCACCCAATCTCCATGATCTTGTCGAACAGATTTTTCAGGTTGTGCGGTCAATGGACCGTTCATTTGAGGTGCTCCTGATAGACGACGGGAGCACGGACGAAAGTCCTGATCTGCTCCGGGCCATCAAACAGGATTCCCCGGAACTACGGGTCATCCTGCTCCGGCGGAACTTCGGCCAGAGCGCTGCCATGACGGCAGGCTTTGATCATGCCCTGGGCGACATCGTTGTAACCATGGACGGGGACCTCCAGAATGATCCGCAAAATATCCCCCTGATGATCGCCAAGCTCGAAGAAGGGTATGATCTGGTGAACGGATGGCGGAAAGACCGGCAGGACCCCTTTCTCTCGAGACGGCTTCCCTCCCTGATCGCCAACAGGATGATCGGGATGGCCACCGGGGTAAGGCTTCACGACTACGGATGTTCCCTCAAGGCCTACCGGGGCGATCTGACGAAACATCTTCTCCTGTACGGGGAACTTCACCGATTCATCCCCCTCCTGGCAGGCTTTTACGGGGCCCGGATCGGGGAGGTGGCGGTATCCCACCATGCACGGGCCCGGGGCAAAAGCAAGTACGGGATCGGTCGCACCTATCGCGTGCTCCTGGACCTGATCCTCATGCTTTTTTTTCAGAAATTCGCCACACGTCCACTCCAGCTTTTCGGGCTCAGCGGCGGCCCCCTGTTTGCTGCCGGCGTTGTCATTGAACTCTATCTCACATGGCTGAAGTTGTGGCATGGAGCGGATATCGGCGGGAGACCGCTGCTCCTTCTTGGCGCCCTCTTGATTATTACAGGGATCGTATTGATTGGGATAGGACTCTGCGCCGAACTCGTGGTCCGTACCTATTACGAGTCCTCGGGCAAACGGATCTATACGGTGCGCGAGGTGCTGGAGTGACAGAGAATGCGCGGCGCAAGGCAGGAAACCTTATCCGGATCGGCATCAGCATGGGGCTGCTCATCTGGCTCCTCTGCCGGTTTGATCCCAGGGGGGTATGGGGCTATTTTGAAGATCTACGGATCTCTGTATGGGCAACCGCCTTTCTGATGCTCCTGCTGGCCCAGGTCCTGAGCAGCATCCGGTGGTGGATACTGGCCAACACCCTCTCATTCCCGGGGGCCTGGCCCACGTATTTAGGGTTCTACTACGTGGGAATGTTTTTCAATCTGTTCCTACCGACCGGAATCGGGGGCGACCTCTTCAAGGCCCACTTCCTGTCCCGGGAGGAGGGAAAAAGGGTTTTGGCGCTCTTCACGGTGGTGGGGGATCGTTTCTTCGGTCTGATCGCCATGCTGCTGCTGGGAGGGGCGGCCGTTACCCTCTGGCCCGGACTGCTTCCCGAACCCTTTGCCGGATTCCTGACCATCAGCAGCCTCCTCATCTTGGTTGGTCTAGCCGGGCTACCGCTGCTTCAGAAGGCCATCAGGCGCCACTGGCCACGTTTCTCCAGACATCTGGAAGGCCTCCTTATCCTCTGGCAACACCCGAAGCGTCTCCTCTGTGTGCTGGTCCTCTCATTTTCTCTTCAGGCATTGGGAATGGGGGCCGTGGCCCTCCTCGGGGCAGGCATCAATATCCACCTTCCACTTTCCTTTTACTTCGCCAGCCTTCCCCTGATAGGAATCATAACGCTCATCCCTGTCAGTTTTAACGGGATCGGCGTCCGTGAGGGGGCCTTTGTCTATTTCTTCGGCCTCAAAGGGATAGAGGCAGAACCTGCATTCGGTCTCGGACTTCTCTTCTTTTCGGTTCAGGTCGGCCTGAGTCTCATAGGCGGGATCGCTTATGCCGTCGGCGTACACCGGCGGTCGATCGTAGACCAGTGCCTAAAGTGAGTCCCGCAGGGTGGGATGCCTAAAGTTAATCATCGTTTCCCATGCCACGCCTCGGCGTAATGGGAGGCCATCTTTTCATTTGAGAGGATTTCCCGTGTTTGATTCAAAAAAAATCATTTGTTAACTGCTGAAGGAACTTCAGTTTACTTTAGTCACCTTGGTCAGCTTACCCACTTTAGATAATTTTAGCTTACTGTAGTCACTTAGATATGACGCTTTTCCGCTATATCATCAACGAGATATGGCCCACCTTCCTGGCGAGCCTGCTGGTCTTTATCTTCATCATGGTGGCCGCCCGAATGCTGTCCATCACCGAACTGATCGTCACCCGGGGCGTAGGCATCACCCGGGTACTCGGGATGGTCCTCTACCTCCTCCCCGACATCCTGACATTCGCCCTTCCGGCGGTGACCCTCATGTCGGTTGTGGTGGCGTTCCTGCGCCTCTCGGCCGACAACGAGATCATCGCCATGAAATCGTCCGGGATCAGCCTTTACCAGATGCTCCCCCCTGTGCTGGTTTTCTCCTTCGTGGTGTTTTTGATGGGGCTTGCCATCAGCGTCTTTGCGGCGCCTTGGGGCAATCGGGCATTCAAAGACCTTTTGTTTAAGGTTGCTGAGTCACGGGCGGACCTGGGGATCAAGGAGCGTATCTTCTGTGAGCCCTTTGACAATCTGGTCTTCTATGTAAACAGTTTTTCCAGGCAGGAGAGGACATTGAAAGACATCTTTGTGGTGGACAGGCGCGATGAGGAGGTGACCAATACCATCGTGGCCGAGGAGGGACGGATGATTGTGCAGCCCGACCAACGGATTATCACCATCTATTTTGCCAAAGGCACCATATTTGCGGTTGAGAAAAGCATGAATACCGCCCGGACGATCAAATTCAATACATATGGCTTAACCATTGGCCTGAAAGATGTTATGAAGGACCTGGCGTCGCGGCAGAAGGCGCCTCACGAGTTGTCCGTGGCGAAACTGATCCAGGAGATACAAACGGTTCCAAAAGGAGATGTTCAACGAAGCAGGATGATGAGGGAACTTCTCGAGAAGTTCTCCATACCCCTGGCTGTGCTCTTCATGGGGATCATTGGGGTTCCACTCGGCGCCCAGATGCGGGCCCGGGGCCGAACTGCGGGAATCGGGGTGAGTCTTGCGGTCTTTTCCATCTACTATATCTGCCTGATGGTCGTGCGGAGCATCTCTTCCAGCGGTTCTGTTCCCCCGGCCGTAGGCGTATGGGTCCCCGACCTTTTTCTCGTCATTACCCTTATATATCTCCTGCGACGCGCCGCTGATGAGCGTTCGATCAATTTCTTGAGATTGAGGTCGTAGTACAGACATCGACACCGGTACAGGCAATTTCCCTATGTTTCTGAAGATGCCGTTTTATTTTTATCTATCCATTTTCGGACTCAGTTGCGTCATCTCCCTTCTCCTGACGCCCCTGACGAGAAGGCTTGCCATTCGCTGGGGACAGGTGGCGGTGCCGAAGGATAACCGGTGGCACCGGAAAGAGACCGCCCTTCTGGGCGGCGTCAGCATCTTTACAGCAATGATAACTGTCTGGGTCCTGGCCGCCGGCCTGACGGACTGGTCCGCTTTCGGCCAACCCTATCTGGTCATGATCCTGTGCTCAGTGGGTATATTTGCCCTGGGGCTCATAGATGATATTTTTAATATGGACCCGCAGCACAAGCTGGCCGGCCAGGTCATTATTACCTCGATCCTTATATTTTTCGGCTATCGTCTCGGCTGGACCGATTCGAAGACCCTCAACCTGTTTCTGTCCATTATCTGGATTGTGGGGATCACCAATGCCTTTAACCTCCTGGACAACATGGATGGGCTTGCATGCGGCATTGCCCTGATCGCCGGCGGCTTTCTCTTCCTCTGGCTTTACTTAGAGCCGCTCTCCGGCCAGGTCTCCGCACCTGTCCTTCTGGCTCTCAGCGCCTATCTCGGCGCCGTTTCAGGTTTTTTGGTTTACAACTTCAATCCGGCCTCCATATTCATGGGCGACGCGGGGAGCCTCTTTGTCGGGTTTGTCCTGGCCTGCCTGACGGTTACCGGGACCCCATCACAGGTCGGTGAGAAGGGTTTTCTGCATCTCCTTTCGGTCATCGCCATCCCAGTACTCATCCTGTTCATTCCGATCCTGGATACCGGTTTTGTCAGCCTGATGCGCAAGCTGTTCCGTCGGCCCATTTCTCAGGGGGGGCGGGACCACTCTTCCCACCGCCTGGTGGCCATCGGTTTTTCCGAAAAAAAGGCCGTCCTGGTTCTTTACGCCTTTTCCGGAGCATCCGGACTCATGGCCCTCGCCATCAACCGCCTCAACACCGGCACCAGTCTTGTCCTCATCGCTATCTATCTCCTTTTTATTGTGTTTTTCTGGATCTATTTGGCAAGGGTCAAGGTCTATTCAGAGAAGTCGATCGTATCGGGCGAGGTCTCAGGGATTGTAACCCCGCTCCTGATTGACATAACGTTCAGACGACGGATTTTCGAGGTCCTCCTGGATCTGGTTCTGATCACCGTGGCCTACTACACGGCCTACCTGCTCCGTTTCGAGGGGGCTATCGGCCCTAACTTCGATTTTTTTCTCCACTCCCTGCCCATCGTCATCGCCTGTCAAATCCTCTTTTTTTATCTGTTCGGCATCTATCGGGGCGTGTGGGAGAACACGAGCGTCCGGGATCTGATATCCTATGGAAAGGCGATTACAGCCGGGACTGTTCTACCTATCCTGATCCTGCTTTTTGTCTATCGTTTTTACAGCTTTTCCCGGGCCGTGTTTGTCATCTACTGGGGCCTGATGCTCATAATGGTATCCCTTTCGAGACTCTCTTTCCGCCTCCTGGACGAAGGGGTCCGGGGCGCCAACAGGGAGGGGAGGCGCGTCCTGGTATACGGGGCGGGACTGGGCGGGCAGATGGTCCTCAGGGAGATTGAAACCAACCGGGATCTCGGCCTGACAGTGGCCGGCTTTATGGATGACAATCCACGAATACAACGGGTAAAAATCCGCGGCTACCCGGTGCTCGGGGGGCTCAAGGATCTGGAATGGATTCTGACCGATCAGAAGATCCAGGAGATCATCATCTCTTTCAAGATGAACAGCTCCGAGAAAAAGAGGGAAATCAAGAGATGGTGTGAAGATACGGGCGCTGAAGTGGATGTAAAGGAGATGCGCCTCACCATCAGTTAGGCACTGAAGACCTGGCGGCTCAGGCCCGGCTGGGCTCCGACCGGAGAGGGCTATGCCGCGAAGCGGGATCTGCAGAGGCGATCCCGCCTCCCGAAACAGGCTGCCCCAGTCGTCTCAGTTCATCCGGGGTGTTGATATTTAAAAAGGACCTCAGATCAGCGTCAAATCTCCTGACCTCATCCTCATCGACAAAGCGGACAGAGACCGCTGAAAAAAACTGGAAGATCTGGTAGGTCCCGGAATGGATCAGCCTCTCGATGCTCCCCCCGCATCTCTTTGCATACAATCCGTGAAGGGCCTCTATCCATCCGGAAATCCTGGGGACCACCACGTCAAAATCATCCCTGATCGCCGCCAGATGTCGAATCAGGTCCGTGTTGAGAAACGGCATGTCGCAGGCGACAAAGAACCCCGCCGGGTCAGGAATCGCCTTGAGCCCGGTGTAAATGCCCCCTAAGGGCCCCAGCCCCTTGATGATGTCGGGGAACATGGGGATATTGAGATAGGCATACGCATCCGGCGTGTTGGTGATGATAATGACGTGATCAAAGATTGACCCCATTGCATGAAGCGCCCTCTCGATCAAAGGGACGCCCTCGACCTTCACCAGGGCCTTGTTTTTCCCGTAGCGCCGGCTCCGGCCCCCTGCCAGGACAACGCCCGTAACCCCCTTTATCTTTTCAGCACCTGATGCGGGACTTTCAGATTCAGCACTCACGGCTGCCCCATACCCTTTCAACTCCTAAAACCCCTCGATGCGGCGGGCATGGCTGTATATCCGGTTCGTATCCCTGGCAAGATCTATGAGGGTGATATTGTAGAACTTGGCCGCTTCCACGGCCCGGGAGGTGGGACGGGACATGACCACAAAAACAGGAAAACCGATCTTCGCTATCTTGAGGATCATTTCCAGGCTGGCTCGACCGCTCGACACCAGAGCCTTGTCTTCCGGAGGGATCCCCTGGATAAGCGAGGCGCCGATGACCTTGTCCAATGCGTTATGCCGCCCCATGTCCTCGGCGTGAAGGATCTGATTCCCTTTTGAATCAAAAAGGACCGCCGCATGGGCCCCCCCCGTCCTTGTATAGAGCGGTTGAAACGCCTTCAGACCGTACGAGGCCTGTTCCAGCATATCCATGGCAAACCGATGCCTGCTCTTTACCCGCCGAAGCCTGTCCCTCAAGTGATAGTAGTTTTCCGTGCCGCAGATACCGCAACTCGAATATGAAATCCGCTTCCCGCTGGCCACCGAGGGAGAAGGTCCTTTGGGCACGATTTCCACATGGGCCTCAATGATTTCATCTCCGTCCACCTTCCGGGTTGCACAAACGCTGAGGCCGGTGACCTCCTTGACGTCGGTTATCAGGCCTTCCGTAAAAATAAACCCGACCACTAATTCCCTGACCTTGGGCGGGGTAAACATGACCAGGGTGTGAGGCTGATCATTGACGATGATCTGGAGAGGGACCTCGACCGTGAGGTCGGTCAACTTCGGAGATATTCTGCCGTGATTCAAGGTAAATGTTCGGAATGTCCGATAGGCTATGTCCAATATCATGGGTTCCAGCATCCAGCAAAAGCAGTGACTAAAGTTTGAAGTGCCTAAAGTTGAGAAACGGCAGCCAGCAATAAAGAGCAGAGGTCAGAAGTCTGAGGTCAGAGGTCAAAAAACCCACCATCCCAGCAGCCCAGCATCCAGTATCCAGCATCCAGTTTCCAGTTTCCACACGAAAACAAGGCGTCACGCCAAAAAAATTGCACATTTGATTGACATCAGGCTATAAAATGATATGGTTGTCTAGATTTCATATGAAGCCCTTTACGAGCGGTACGAATCATCAGGCTTCAGTAAGGTACTCCCCCCTGACCCGCTGACACCCATCCGGGCGCCGGTCCGAAAGCGGGGAAACATTCTTGACGCATCAGAACTTAACCGGTCCCGCTTCAGCGGGATTTCAGGCTTTCACGCCGAGAAAGGAGCATCTTGAGTCGAAACGATCTCATCCAGTTAGAGGGAGTCGTCGCCAAAGTCCTGGGTGGCGGCAGCATGGAAATCCAGTGCGAAAATAATATGATCGTAAGGGGTGTGCTTTCCGGGAGGATGAAAAAACACCGGATCAAGGTCATGGTTGGAGACAAGGTCCAGGTCAGCGTCTCGCCCTACGACACCTCCCATGGATTAATAACCTACCGTTTTTGAACCCCTTGCCCCTCACGAAGCCCTTTCACAGAGTTCCACCAGGACGCCGTTGGTTTCTTTGGGATGGATAAAGGCGATTCTTGCGCCCCCGGCCCCGTTTCGAGGCTCTTGATCGATCAGGCGTACCCCTTTTTCCTTGAGTTCCGCCAGGGCCTCCTCAATATTTTCCACTCGAAAGGCTACGTGCTGGACCCCCTCGCCCCGTGCATGGATATATTTGGCAACCGGTCCATCCGGATCGGTGGATTCAAGCAATTCCACCTCGCTGTCGGTAATCGGGATAAACGCCACATTCACCTTCTGGTCCGCGACATTTTCTACTTCTGCTATCTTGAGGCCCAGGATGTCCGTATAAAATTTACCGGCAGCTTCAATGCCCTTGACGGCGACACCGATGTGGTCAATATGTTTTACCTTCATCATCTCCTCCTGCCAGAGTATCGTGCCGGGTTCCAGAAAGCGCCATCCCACAAAGATCACTCAATCCAATGGGAACCCAAACAAACCGTTTTACAACCCCCGCTAAAAGCCCTTGCCTTTAGGGACCTCTGTGATTATTATAAAATAATTTTCAGATACAACACTATTAACAATATCATAACTTCAATATCAAATCCAAGGTTTTCTCAATGAAAAACAGCCCGTATAACTTTGCACGTCCCCCTGCCCGGACGGCCAGGGGGCGCCCGGATCATTTCCAGGAACTGGATGCCACTGAACTCTACTGCCCCAACTGTAGGCGTGCGGTTCCGGTCAATAAGTTCCTTCTTCTGGTCCTTCCGGACGGCGACAGGTATGAATATCGGTGCAAATACTGCAGTACGAAGGTAGGGGACAAGGTCGATCACTCCGGACAGTTTTATGGCATCCTGAAGGGTTGAAATACCCATCATGTCACCTTTTTTTCAGGTAATATCCATGTAAATCAAAAAACAGACAGCCCTGTTTAAAAACCCGGCCAGGGATTGTCATTGCCCATGTAAAAAGGAGCTTCATGAAAACAAAAATAGCGCTTCTGTTATCTGTCCTGGTAATTTCGTTTTCGGTTCTGCTTGTTCAGGGGTCTTTATCTGCGGATGAGGCCCAAAAAAGGATTGCTGTACTCCCATTTACGATGAACGCCGACCGCGACCTCAGCTTCCTGCAGTCCGGCATCATGGATATGCTCAACTCGCGATTGGCCTGGAAGGGGAAGGTCCAGATCATCGAAAAGGGCACGGTCAAAAAGGAGGTTGACGCGGTTCCAGGCGCGCTGGACAAGGAAAAGGCCTTGAAAATCGGCCATGCCTTAGGCGCTGACTATGTGATCCTGGGAAGCCTAACCGTCTTTGGAGACAGCGTGAGTATCGATGCAAAAATCCTTGACGTGGCCAAATCGGATGAGCTGGTTACCGCCTTTGACCAGTCGAAAGGGATGGATGGGGTAATCCCTACCGTGAACCAGTTTGCCGAAGACATCAACGCCAAGATCATGGGGAAAGAAATCAACCGGCCGGAGCGCCATGTCCAGGAAGGGCGAAGGGAATCCGGCCCTATTATCGCCGTGGAAGAGGAATCAGGCGGCGCCGGCCAGAGACCGTCTTATGTTCAGCGCTACAAGCTGGAAATCAGAGGACTGGACGCGGGGGACGTGGATGGAGACGGAAAGACGGAACTGGTAATGATCGACAAAGACACGGTCTACGTCTACAAGTGGGGCAAAAACAGGCTTATTCAGTTCAAGGACATTAAGGGGACCTGGTCGCCCAATTTCATCTATGTGAGCGTTGCCGATCTAACCGGCAACGGCGTGGCCGAGATATATGTGAGCAACCTGACCGCCACCAACGCGTCCACCTTCGTCCTGGAATGGGATGGCAGCAACTTCAAAGAGACGACAAAGAGAGAAAGCTGGCTGATCCGGGTGGTTGACCTCCCTGGAAGGGGAAAGACGCTCCTGGGACAGAAGCGGGCGACCGATGGAAAGTATATCGGAGATGTATATATATTGAAACGCGAGGGGGACGGGTTTGTCGCCGGCGAGCCTTTAAAGCTTCCAAGATATGGAAATGTCTTCAATTTTGTCCAGAGCAACCTGGAAGGAAAGGGGGCCATATACACGACCCTTCTGGACCCCTACGAGCACCTTGAGGTATACAATCAGGAAGGGGAGCGTCTCTGGAAGAGCGACGACTACTTCGGCGGGAGTTTGACTTATATGGATTTTATGGATGTCAATGTCAATCGCATGGTCCAAACGGCTGTACGTGTTTTTATTCCATCGCCCATTTTTTTGTATGATATCAATGGGGACGGAAAGCAGGAGATCGTCATCTGTCAGAACCATTCAAAGGTGGCCCGTATATTCGGGGATTTCCGCTGGTTCGGCAGCGGCAAGGTCAATTTTATGAACTGGGACGGCGCCGGCCTTGTCTCCAATTGGGTGACCCCGAAATTGTCGGGGACAACGGTAGGGTACAAAGTTGCCGATCTGGATAATGACGGCCTTCAGGAACTCATCGTGGCCTCTGTCACGAGCGAGAGCTACTTCTTAGGGTTTCCTCAGAGCCGGTTGCTTGTGTATGATCTCAAGTAGTCGCAGGGACCCTGCAACGGGCTCAGAGGCTCAGGGCCGGCCTCCAGCACCCAGCATAGGTTGCATGTTTTTTCAATAGTCAATAGTCAATTCAGGGGGGTTTATGAGAGTGAAAAAGGGTGTTTTTACAGGCGTGTGTTGTGCAGCTTTGGTGTTGTGCGTTATGATTTTCAGTTCCGGCGCCCAGGAGGAGGCCCAGGCAACCGCGTCGGTTTCTTTTCCTGAACCGGCCTACACCTTCGAGCCCGTATTTGAAGGCGCATCCGTTCCACATGACTTTGTCATTCAGAACAAAGGGACAGGGGTCCTGGATGTCAAACGGGTCGCGGGAGGGTGAGGGTGCGTCGTTGCCTCCTTCACGAGGCAGGTCCCGCCGGGCGGCGAGGGAAAGATATCTGTCAACTTGAACACAAGTGGATATGGCGGAAGGACCCTGAAAAAGACCATCAAGGTCTATACCAACGATAAACAAAACCCTGTCTCAGACCTTACGGTTAAAGGCACGGTCAAGAAATTTGCCAACATCTCTCCTACAAGGGTCCTGTTGAACGGCGACGTGGGGGATGATCTGAAGGTCACGGTAAAAATCTCCCCTGTGACCGAGGGTCTGTTCGACATCAGAGAGGCCAAGGCGGATCAGGGAAAAGATATCCGTATAACCCTTGCCGATCGGAAGGAAACGGATGGCAGTGTTTTTACCCTGGTCATAGAAAACACGAGAAAAACAGCGGGGAGATATCAAGACATTGTCAGGCTCTTCACCACAAACAAGGTTCAGCAGGAGATCTTGATCCCGGTCTGGGGAAATATACGGCCCCCGCAGATCGCTTCTGTCCGGCCGCAACATGTGGTCCTGAATGGGCCTGCCGGAAAGCCGATAAAGGGAACGGCCACGATTGTTCCCAGGGACAACTATCCCTTTTCCATCACCGAGGCGAAGGCCCAAAGCGGAACATATATCAAATGGGACCTCAAGGAGACCGAAGAATCCGGAAAAAAGACCTATACCCTCACCGTGGAAAATCTGAAAAAGGAAAAAGGCAGATATTACGACACCATTTTTTTGAAGACTGACCGAGCAGATCTGCCGGAAATACGGATCAGCATATCCGGCAGCATCACAGATTGACCCAGGCGGGGCTGAAAGGCGTTGTTCATTAAATCCTGAACCCGTGAACAATTGCAGGGATAGATGAAATCCCCATGGTCTGATGACATACGGGACCGGCCTTATTTGACGCACGCCGACATCCTGCAGTTAAATTTTATCCGGAGTCAGGCCAGATATGTCTTCAGACGGCATTATCGTGCGGGGCTTCGTTCCCATCTCATGGAGGTTCTGGATCGGGAGGATGTGGCCCGGGAAAAGGGCGGGGTGCTCGTCAACGGATTGCGGATGTTTCCCCGGGCGGTCCCCCTCAAGATGCTGCGGATCTTCAGGAGGAGGTTCCAAGACCTGGCAGAGGCCACGGAAGAGATACGAAGGGTCAAGAGCGTCGAGGCCTGCCTTGCCCCGGACCATATTGCTCAGCCCGCCGAATTCTTAGTTGACTACGTAGGGCCAGAGAAACGGGAGATCCTTCTTGCCGGGCTTCAGGAATATGTCGCCGGCGAGGTACTGGAGCCCTGGGGCGAACTGGGGAAACACCATCTTCGTTCTCTTCTGGACCGCATGGGCATGGATGACCGCTGTGACCCATCCGGGGCAAGAGACCACTGGATAGATCAGGTGCGGACGAGTGCCGGAGAATTCGTTGCGCGGGTGAGGAAACTGATTATGGAGGCCCGGCTTGTGCCCGATCTTGCGGGTGTCGGGAACCTTCTCCTGACACGGACCGGGAACATCAAGCTCGTGGACATCAATAACATATCCGAGGTTTCACCTGACCCGGTCGTCCCTCTCGATGACCGGGGCTATCCTGTCTGTGACAAATCCATAGCCGTCCTTTTTCACTTAGAGCAAAAACTCACGGGCAGATCACCCCAGAGGGACGACCCCCTATACGGCCCGTTTCTGAACCCAAAAAGGATCGAGAAGGTAAAGGTCGCCGAGAAAAGGTTCCACCTGTCAACCATGCCTGCAAGCCCCTACCTCAGTCAAGTTTGAAGCTGAACATCAAGGGTCGCCTTTTCCCCATTCGATGTTCGATGTTGGACGTTCATCCTTTGAGCGGCCCTACTACGCAATGAGTTTGTGCAGGTCCTGGATCTGGTCATCATATTCATCGCCCTTGAAGCAGAACCTCAGTTCACGAAAGGATTCGCGCAGCTTCCGAACCTGATCCAACACGGTTGCGTTGTGGACAATCACATCGTGCATCAGCTGGGCCAGGACCTGAAAATCGGCAGGCTCCATGCCGAACCGGGTCATCTCCGATACCCCCAGCCTGAGGGCCCCGGAGGCGGTGAAACCTTCCTCGTCGGTATTGGCCTGGTAATTACAGATGATGTTGTTGGCCTCCAATCGGTCGGCAATCTCCGGCCCCCGGCTGTAGCCCACATCCACCACCACCTGGTGGGTCTCGGTAAAGTCGATGTCCGGATCCCCGGCCACTTCGAGACCTGTATCTTTGAGGGCCCGTGCAAAGGCCTTGGCATTGGCGATGACCTTCTCCTGATACGCATCTTTGAAATGGTTCATCTCGTAGGCGGCCATGAGCAGGCCCAGCAAGGTGCCCAGATGGTGGTTGGATACGGACCCTGGGAAGGCCCGCCGAAGGAGGGACTCCCAGAGTGGGTACCGCTCGTCATGTTCCTCGAAAGTGCAGCCCACGACCCCCCGCTGGGTCCCGAAATAGGTCTTATGGGTGGAGCCGGTGACCAGGTCCGCCCCCTCGACGAAGGGTTCCTGGAAGTGGGGACCGATGAGCCCCAGAACGTGGGCCATGTCGTACATCACGATCGAGGAGATCCCCTGGTCGTCTAAGAATTGCCGGATCTCCGATACCGGTTCCTTATGGAGGATCATGCTCTTGCCGAAGATAATGAGTTCGGGCCGGTAGTGATCGATCAGCTTCAGTGTGGCCGGGACATCGATCCGAAAGGGGTTGTGGGGGAGGACCGGAAAATTGACCGCGGCCGGTCTCTCAGTTTGCGGGTCCCGGGCCACATAGTCCTTTAATGCCCCCATGGGCTGGGCGCTCAGGTGGCCGCCCTTCCCGATATGGTTGTTCATGACCTGTCGGATCCGTCTCGGCTCCTGTTTGCGGTCGGCCCGGTTGAGGTAGTCCACCATGGCGCTGAACACGGCCGTATTGGCCATCTGCCCACTGATGAGCCGGGTCTCCACCTCGTTGCACCCTAAGAATGTCCTCAGCTCCTCTTCCAACAGCTCTTCCACCTGGCCGATAAACCGGGTGCCCTGGTAATAGAAGATGTCTGCCTGGTAGAAGGCCGGGGATTTCCTGTGCTCTGCATAGCGGAAGGCCGGGTCCATGACCGAGAGGAGCCGGGCCATGGGGGAGAGGGTCATTTCAGAGGGGATCAGGTTGATGCATTCCTGCTGCCGCCATACGGTGTTGCGAACCGCGTCTTCCATGAGCCGTTTGGCCAAAGACGGCCTGTCGTCAGACGGAAGGTCATGCCCGACCAGGGGGTGATCCAACAGGATGGGACGGGCATAGGGGGGGGCCTCGGATCGCATGTGAAACGGCACGGTGACGGCATCCACCATCTTGCCGCGAATCTCCACAAGGAGGCGCTCGGAGTCCAGGATATCGCTGTCAATATAAGCCAGGGCGATGGAACGGAGTTCATGCTCCTCGATCAGTCTGGATTCGAGTCCTTCCCCTTCAACGCGCCAGAGGGGGACCGCGGTCCCGCTGGTCACATATCCCACTTCCTTCTTGTCCTTGAAGAGCGTGGCGCCTTCCCGGGCGATCCCCCGGCCTGTGACGGCCAGGTGCCGGATCATGCGCGGCAGGTCCTGAATGCGTGAAAAATCCCCGGATAGGATCTGCTTGAGGGCTGCCTGCTGCCGGGTCAGGGCTTCCCTGCCGATAAAGTCCCCTTTGAGCGAAGAAAAGCTCACGGCGAATTTAGAGAGGGGACAGGCCATGGCCGGGATCTCCCTGCCGTCCCGGTCCTGACCCAGTTCATGGCCGTAGAGGGGGAGTCCCGCCTCCAGACGGAGGGTGTCCCGGGCCCCCAGACCGATGGGTGCGGCGCCCCTGGACAGGATCAGGTCCCACAGCATGAGCCCGTCCTTCCGGTCGGCGAAGAGTTCAAAGCAGAGGGGCTCGCCCGTATACCCGGTGCGGGCGACCTTCACGTGAGCGCCGGAGATAGTCACCTGGCTCACGGCGTTGCGCACGGGCTCAGGAAAACGACCCGACGCGATGATCTCCTCCATCAGGGCACGGGACAGGGGTCCTTGAAGGGCGAGCATGACAATCTCTTCGCTTTGGTCGATCAACTCCACATCGTCGAATTCCTTTGACAATGGGGCCAGATGATTCCAGTCCTTTTCCCGGTTGGCCGCATTGACCACTAACAGATATTCTTCTTCAACAAATCGGTAGAGATAGGCATCGTCCACGGCCCCGCCCGTGGGGGTGGGGATGAGGGTGTATTGAGCGCCCGCTGTCCGGATGTCAAGGGCCTCTGCATTATTGGTCAGGACATGCTGGAGAAATTTGAGGGCACCCTGGCCCCGGACGATGAAGCGGCCCATATGGGACACGTCAAAGAGCCCGGCCCCCTTCCGGGTTGCGAGATGTTCTCCGATAATGCCGGTCGGATATAAGACGGGCATGTCCCAGCCCCCGAAATCCACCATTTTGGCCCCAGCGGCCACGTGTCGATCATGGAACAGCGTTCTTTTCAATTCGGTCATGGGTTGTCTCCTTTTTTCTGATGCCCCTCGTAAGGAGCACGGGGCAGACCATGTCAAGCTGGAGCATGCTATATCAGTCCCGACAAATTTCGTCAACAGGAGAAAAGGGCGGCCTTGGCAATTGCATTCATCTGCATGATATGATAAAGAGTCTCAGCTGCAAACGGCTCCCGTGTTCAGGAGTGAAGTGACTGAAGTTGAGGAAAGGTAATGGGCAATAAGTTCAAAGCTCAAAGCTGAAAGCAACGAGCAACCAGTAACCAGCAACCAGCAACCAAGTTCCAGAGGAGAAACGATTATGAAAGAGATCAGCGAACTGACGATGCCGGACGATGTCCGGTATGCACAAGACCATGAGTGGGCCAGGATCGAGGGCGATCGGGTCCGGGTGGGCCTCGATGACTATGCCCAGGACCAGCTTGGCGATATCGTCTTTGTGGAACTGCCCCAGGTGGGGGCTGCATTTAAAAAGGGAGCTGAATTTTCAACCGTGGAATCGGTTAAGGCCGTTGTGGAGTGCTACCTCCCGGTTTCCGGAAAAATCACCGCGGTCAACAAGGCGCTCGAAGAGGCCCCGGAGCTGGTGAACCGGAGTCCCTACGGCGATGGCTGGTTTGTGGAGGTGAGCCCCAACGATGTATCGGAGTGGGAGACCCTCATGACGGCCGAGGCGTGCCTGCAAAAACTGAAAGGAGCGGTGTAAATGCATTATCTGCCCCATACCGATGAGGATATCCGGTCCATGCTCCAGGCGATCGGGGTGGATCATCTCGATGATCTCTTCGCAACCATCCCGAAGGGTTGCCGTCTAAAAGGCGGCCTGAACCTTCCGGAACCCCTGAGCGAGTGGGAACTGAACGACCATATGGAGGCCCTTGCCGGACGCATGGCGGTGGGGCCGGGATATAAGGCGTTTATCGGGGCGGGAAGGTACGAGCATTTTATCCCGGCATCCGTATCCTACCTCCTGGGCCGGTCCGAATTCGTCACGTCCTATACACCCTATCAGCCTGAGATGAGCCAGGGGACCCTTCAGGCGATCTACGAGTACCAAACCCTCGCGGCCCGGCTCCTGGGCATGGAGGTGGCCACTGCGTCCCACTACGACGGCGCGACCGCGCTGGCCGAGTCGCTTCTGATGTCCATTCGGGTGACCGGCCGCAGGAGGGTTGCGGTGTCGCGCCTGGTCCATCCCCTGTATCGACAGACCATTCAGACCTATTTCGAGCCCACCGGTTATGAAGTGGTCGAACTTCCTTATCTAACAGACGGCACGACCGATCTCTCCGGCCTCGAGCAACTGGACGACCTGGCCGGGGCGGCCATCCAGTCGCCCAATTTTTTCGGCTGCATTGAAGACCTTCAAATGGCCGGCGAACAGATCCATAAAACCGGGGCCCTCTTTGTTCCCTGCTTTACAGAGGCCCTTGCCTACGGGCTCCTGAAGAACCCGGGCAGCCAGGGGGCCGACATCGCCTGCGGCGAAGGTCAGAGCCTGGGCATTCCCCTCTCCTACGGGGGACCGGGCCTTGGAATGATCGCCAGCAGCAAGACCCATATGCGCAAACTGCCGGGCCGGCTGGTGGGCCAAACCACGGACCTGGAGGGGAGGAGGGGATTCGTCCTGACGCTTGCCACAAGGGAGCAGCACATCCGAAGGGAAAAGGCCACCTCCAATATCTGCACCAACAACAGCCTCTGCGCCCTGGCCGCTGCCATGTATATGGCCTCTCTGGGAAAAACCGGCATGCAGGACCTGGCCCGTCTTAACCATGACAAGGCGGAATATCTCAAATCCCGTTTAAAGGAAGCCGGATTTTCTATCCCCTTTCATCGTCCCACATTCAATGAATTTATCGTTGAATTCCCGCCGGGTTTTGAGAAGACCTGTGATCGGCTCTTGGAGAAAAAAATGGTTCCCGGCCTTGCCGTCAGGCCCTTTTATCCGGAACTGGCCAACCACTATCTTTTGTGCGTCACAGAGACGAAATCCAGAGAGGCGATGGATGCCTTTATCAGAGAGGTTACATCATGAATGATTCATTGGGCACGACAGGCCTGATACTGAATGAACCGCTGTTGTGGGAAAAGGGAAAACGAGGGCGACGGGGGTTTTCCATCCCCAGAAGGGATGTGGCATCCTGCCCTCTGAGCCCTGAGCTACTCGGCGATGGTCCTGACTTCCCGGACCTGAGCGAGGTGGACGTGGTGCGTCACTATACCCGGTTGTCTCAATGGAATTTCGGGGTGGATACCGGGATGTACCCCCTGGGATCGTGCACCATGAAATACAACCCCAAGACCAACGAACGGCAGGCGGGCCTTCCGGGGTTTGCGGGGGCCCATCCGCTTATTCCCGACGCCCTCTCCCAGGGGGCGCTCCAGATGATGTTCGAGCTGGAGGAGTACCTGATGGAGATCACCGGCATGGACGCGGCCACGCTCCAGCCGGCCGCAGGGGCACACGGAGAGCTGGCCGGCATGCTGGTAATCCACGCCTGGCACCAGCGGAAGGGGTCTCAGCGCACCCGGATCATTGTCCCGGACACGGCCCACGGAACCAACCCGGCCAGTGTGGCCCTGTGCGGCTACCATCCCGTGACTGTGGCATCCGATGAGCGGGGGATCCTTTCGGCAGAGGCGGTGTCAGGGGTTATGGACGAAGATACCGCCGGCATCATGATCACCAACCCCAACACCTTGGGGCTCTTTGAGGAAAATATACTGGAGATCGCCGAGGTCGTTCATTCGAGAGGGGGCCTGGTGTACTGCGACGGGGCCAACATGAACGCGGTCATGGGGGTGGTGCAGATGGGAAAGATCGGGGTGGACGTGATGCACCTGAATCTCCACAAGACCTTCTCCACGCCTCACGGCGGCGGGGGCCCGGGTTCAGGGCCGGTATGCGTCAAAAAGCACCTCGAGCCGTTTCTGCCGGTCCCCAGGGTCGTGAAAAGAGACGGTGACTATGCCCTGGATGAAGACCGGCCCGATTCCATCGGTAGGCTTCAGACCTTTTACGGCAATGTCGGCGTCATGCTGAAGGCCTACAGCTACATCCGCACCATGGGACCGGAAGGCCTGAAAAAGGCGAGTCAATTAGCCGTCCTCAATGCCAACTACATCAAGGAGATGCTGAAGGAAACCCTCCATCTCGCCTATGACCGGCCCTGTATGCACGAATGCGTGTTTTCGGATAAGTATCAGGCACCTGCTCATATAACGACGCTCGACATGGCCAAGCGGCTCATGGACTACGGGTATCACCCTCCCACGGTCTATTTCCCCCTGGTGGTACCGGGGGCCATCATGATGGAACCCACGGAGACCGAGTCCAAAGAGGATATAGACAATTACATCGAGGCGTTCAAGGCCATCGTGAATGAGGCTAGAAATGATCCGGACCTGCTGCACGAGGCCCCCCACAAGTGCAAGGTCAGGCGGCTGGACGAGACCAGCGCGGCCCGCAAACCGTGTCTTGCAGGATGAGCCTTTATGGGGACGCAGATTTCGCAGATAGGCGCGGATTGGTATTGAAAGGGGAACATGGCGCGCGGAACAGTTCGCGAATATCGAATAGCCAACATTCAACATCAAAAATCAGTTTCTGCCTTGATCTGACGAACCTTTTCGTCGCACAAAAACCCGGCTGAAACCTGAACACCGAAACCTGAATCCCGCTGGCAGCGCCGAAAACCTCTGTTTCTGCCAAAATAATGTCAGTGGAAAGGCACCAAGGGCCTATGGAAAACCATCACCCCTCAGAGATTGTCATTGTCGGGCTCGGCGCAGGGGGCCTGTATGCCTCCAGGTCGGCCCTCAGCTTCAACCGTAAGTGCCGGGTCACCTTTATCGAGAAGCGGGACTTTGATCAGTTCTCGCCCTGCGGTCTCCCCTTTGTCATCGAGGGGGTGGTAACAGATTTCGATGCCCTGAAATACCATGTCCCGGAGGTGAAAAACAGGCTTGTCAAGCTCCTTCACCACGAGGCCGTGTCCATCGACCCCGAGAAAATGGTCATCACGGCAGTGGACCTTGCCGCGTCCGAGGAAAAGGCGATTCCATACGACGCCCTAATCCTCGCCAATGGGGCCTCGCCCATCAACCTTCCGATTCCGGGGGCACGGGAATTTGTCGGAAAAGGGATCCATTTTGTATCGGATATCGACAACAGCCGTGCCCTGCTCGATGCGGCCACGGCGTCAGGGAAAAAACGGGCGGTGGTGATAGGCGGGGGCGCGGCAGGGCTCGAGGTGGCCGTCGGGTTAAGACGCAGGGGTCTTGATGTGGTCGTTACAAAGCGCACCCCGGCCCCCTTTCCCCGCAATCTCGATCCGGAGATGGGACAGGCGATCATTGATGAGCTCGAAAGCCTGGGAATAAGTGTCCTCTTCGGCAGGGGGATCGACCGCATCGACGGCGACCTCGAGGTAGCATCCGTGACAATCGCCGGAGAAACCATCCCCTGCGACATCGTGGTCATGGCCGTGGGCATGCGGGCCAACACCCGGCTTGCCGAGACCGCAGGCATAGCCGTCGAAAGCGGCCTGGTGACGGTGAACAACCGGATGGAAACCTCGCTTAAAGACATCTACGCCATCGGGGACCTTGTCCGCACCTATTCCCGCATCGATCAGACGCCCGCTACCATGCAGCTTGCCACCTCGGCCTACCGACAGGGGATGACCGCGGGCGTCAATGCGGCCGGGGGGGACACCCCCTATCCGGGGGCGCTCAATACCCTTCTCACGGTGGTGGGGGACATGGAGATCGCTGCAACCGGATACACGCTCGCGACCGCAAAGGCCCTTGGGTATGACGCCAAGGCCGTTTCCACGAGGCGCGAGACGCGGCCTCACTACATGCCGGATGTGACGGACATCCATCTGAGGGTCATTGTAAACCAGGCGGACGGGAAAATCCTGGGTGCCCAGGCCGTGGGAAAGGAGGGGGCCGCGTGGCGGATCAATCTCCTGGCCTTAGCCATTCATGGGGGGATGACCCTTTACGATCTCATGGATGCCGAGCTCTCCTACAATCCGCCGGTATCGCAGATGTACGATCCGGTGTCGCAGCTTGCCGAGGTAGGTCTCAAGCGGCTCGGGCTGCCACTCAAGAGATGCGAAACGGTCTTTTTCCCGTCCGACCGGCGTGGAACCGCTTCGGATTGACAATTGATCATTGAAAGATCTGTAGCCGCTCGAAACTTGAAATTTGGAACTGGATGCTGGAGGCTCATTGAACACCTTCCGCCTTCCACACAACAAACCCGACAAACCCAATAAACTCAACAAACCCAATGAGCACGCACCCTGTGACGCCCTTTCCGAGAAGAAAATGCCTCTGTGTCGAGTTGCCGCAGACCGGTTACCGGGACGCCTGGAAGGTCCAGACCGAACTCGTGGCTGCGAGATGGGAGAAACGTCTCGAAACGGATGTGGTCCTGTTGCTGGAGCACCCCCCGGTCTTTACCCTGGGCCGGAGGGGCGGGATGGGGAATCTGACGGTGTCCGAGAATGTCTTGAAGGAGCGGGGCATCGCGATTATCCAGGTGGAGCGGGGCGGGGACATCACCTTTCACGGCCCGGGCCAGCTCGTGATTTACCCGATCATTGACCTGACCTCTGCGCATCTGGGCGTGGCGGACTATGTGGAGATGCTGGAAGAGGTGGCCATCCGGGTCGCGGCAGACTGGGGGATCACAGCCGGCCGGAACCCCCTCAACCGGGGGGTGTGGGTAGGCAACAGCAAACTGGGAAGCATCGGGATCGCGGTCCGGCGGGGGATCAGTTTCCATGGGGTCGCGCTCAACGTCAACCTGTCGCTCGATCCCTTTACCTGGATCCACCCCTGCGGCCTCAAGGGAATCGGCATCACATCGCTGGAAAAAGAACTCGGGCAGAGGGTGTCCATGGATGACGTTCGCCAAAACGTCAAACATCATCTGGAAGAGATCTTCAGGCTTGAGCTGGTCGAGACAACGATTCGGAAATTGGGGATGGCTGCCCCCGGTGAAGTAAATGACGCTCTTTCTCATTTACAACCTTCAGGCCTCTCAGTCCCTTTAGGCTCTTTGATCCCTTCCCCCCGGGAGGCATGATGGCTCAACCGAAAAACCCAAACCCCACTTCCCGCAAGCCCGACTGGCTGCGACGGCGCCTGCCGACCGGTCCTGCCTATGAACAGGTAAGGGGCCTTTTGGAAAGGAGCCGGCTCCACACGGTCTGCCAGGAGGCCCACTGTCCCAATATCTGGGAGTGCTTTTCGAGGGGCGCAGCGACCTTCCTGATCATGGGGCCCCGATGCACACGCGCGTGCCGATTCTGCGCCGTGGGGCATGGACGGCCGGCCTCAATCGATCCGCATGAACCGGTTCATGTGGCCGAGGCCGTTTTGGAGATGGGGCTTGCCTACATCGTCGTCACCTCGGTCACACGGGACGATCTCACTGACGGCGGAGCAGGAGTCTTCGCTGAGACTATCCTGGAAATTCGTAAAAGGGTCGCCCACGCCGCTGTCGAGGTTCTGGTTCCCGACTTCCAGGGGGACAGGAATGCCCTCCGGATGGTGATGGATGCCCGGCCCGCTGTCCTGAACCACAATATCGAGACGATTCCGCACCGTTATCCCCGGGTGCGGCCGGGTGCGGACTATGGGCGGTCCCTCGACATCCTGAGATGGGCAGGGGAGGAGGACCCGTCCATCCCGACGAAATCAGGACTCATGCTGGGCCTGGGCGAGTCGGGAAAAGAGGTGGAAGGAACCTTCACAGACCTCCTTGATGCCGGATGTCAGATCCTGACCCTGGGGCAATACCTTCAGCCGTCTAAGGCGCACCTCCCGGTGGAGCGATATGTCCATCCAAATGAATTCGACCACTGGAGAGAAAAGGCCCTTGATATGGGTTTTCGGGCCGTGGCCAGCGGTCCCTTTGTCAGAAGTTCCTACCAGGCGGAGGATCTTTGGCGAAAGGCGTTAGGCCTTAGGCGCCAGGGTTCCATTCAGCGTCCAGTATCCAAGAACCAGTAACGAGCATTATCTTCCTTGAGGCTTTTGTTGAGATTTCTTGCCTTCATATCCGTCTTCCTGACACTCTACGGCGTCCTTCACTTCTATGCCTTTTTGAAGGCGCAAAGGGCCTTTGCCTTGACCAGGGGGCCCGGCACCGCCCTTGCCTGTTTCATGCTCTGCATGCTCTTATGTCCGGTCATTGTGAGGGCCATAGAAAGGCATGGGGTAGATGGGCTCTCGAAGGCCCTGGCCGTTGCCGGGTATGTCTGGATGGGACTTCTCTTCCTGTTCGTATCCGCCGCCTTGCTCATCGACCTCTATCGCCTGATCTGCACTGTCGGGGCGCATCTATTTCACTGGAGGCTGGACACGTGGATTCCGTCGGCCAGGATCGTCTTTTTCGCTGCCCTTGCCGCCTCTGTCGTGGGGACGACCTACGGATACCTGGAAGCTGTCACGATTCGGAAGGAACATATCACTATTCGAACATCCAAGGTCCCGAAGGCGCTGGGCAGACTCAGGATTGTCCAGATATCGGACATCCACTTAGGACGGATCGTGGGGGAGAGGAGACTCGAAAACATCCTTGCCAAGGTGCGGGAAGCCAAACCCGATATCCTGATTTCCACCGGCGATCTGGTGGATGGAGAGATGGACGACGGGTCAGGCTTGGCGGAGATGTTCCGGCGTATTCGCGCCCCGTACGGAAAATTTGCTGTAACGGGCAATCACGAGTTCTATGCCGGCCTTGACAGGGCTATGGCCTTTACCGAGGCGGCGGGATTCACGGTTCTCAGAGGGACCGGGGTCGATATCGAGGGAGTAATCTTCATTGCCGGCGTAGATGATGAGGCCGGCCATCGGTCTGGCCTTTTTGCGGGAGACAGGGAAGAGGAATTGCTGTCGCATGCTCCGGACGACCGGTTTGCCCTCCTCCTGAAGCACAGGCCCTATGTGGACCGGAAGGGCGACAGGCGTTTTGACCTTCAGCTTTCGGGCCATACCCATGGCGGCCAGATCTTTCCATTCAGTCTCATCATCAAAATGCTCTATCCAGTGGACGCAGGGCTGTTGAAACTGAAGGATGGGGCGTACCTCTATGTGAGCCGGGGGGCCGGTACCTGGGGACCTCCCATTCGGTTTCTGGCCCCACCGGAAATAACGATCATCGACCTGGTTCACGGAAAAGGTCCGGGGTAGGCCTTTTCAGAGATGCCTCGGGCCGTGCGTGGAGGCATCTCCCCATCCGGAGCACAGCCCCTGCGTCAAAAAATCTCTCTCCTGTTTTCCCGGTGATCCAACACATAGAGAATTTTAGCCTTTTTCCGGAGTTCCTCTTCGAGACTCGGAAGCCGCTCGCGATCAACCCCATACATTCTGATAAAGACCTTTCTGAAGCCTTTAGGGACATGTTCGTACGTGCTCAGAATGCTCACCATGCGTCCGCCGTAATGCCTGATGACATCAGCCACTTCTTTAATGGACCCGGAGCGGTCCTCCAGTTGAAAGGCAAACTGGATGCCCCGCTTGCCCATGCCGGTCAGGGAAATCAGGACCCTGAAGAGATCTCCCTTGGTAATGGTTCCGACGATTCGATCTTCCCGATCCACCACCGGCGCCCCCGATATCTTGTTCTCCATCAATATCTCTGCGGCCTCCTCAACGGTAAAATCGAAGGGTATGGTGATCGGGTCTTTGGTCATGATGTCGTTGACCGCAATTCTTGAAATCAGATAGAGCAACTCATGGATCTCCAGGGTGGTGGAGTCTGATGGAGAGGCCCTTTTGAGGTCCCTGTCCGTGATAATTCCCACCAACTTGCCCCTTTTGATAACAGGCAACATGGGTATCCCATGGTCCTTTAACAATTTCATGGCCTCCTGCATGGAGTCATTGATATCGACAGTAATGACTGCCTTGCTCATCCAGTCTTTTACCAACACCGTAACCCCTCCCTTCCTTTTCTGCGATTCGCCGATCCCTTTTCCATGGATCGACTGCTGTGTTTGTACGGCCCTGATGGGCATTCCCCTCATTTCTTTACATGCTGTCCCGATGAACTTCGGGACGGCCGTACGATTCATTCGCTGATTTGCCTGCTGCAATAATAGCCCAGCAACCAATGTGCCAATAATGGAGAATAGCGGCCAAAAAGGCCATAATTAATTGAATTCTTATAACGTTTTTGTAAAACACCGATACATGTGGAGTCCCGTTTAGAAAAAACATATCGATTAATTTTACAAATTGTAAACCGAAGCGCGACAGTCTCCTGCATCGGCTGTTTGGAAACGCAACACACGGCGCCTCTTGACGGATGGTGCGAATATTGTGGCAAAACTATTGGAAATCTTTCCGTTGATGGTTTATAAGGAAACCGTCTCATCCCAAGAATTAAAGGAGTCTTGATATGAAACAGAATGTAGTCATTGTGGGCGCGGTGGCCCTGGGACCGAAGGCCGCCTGCCGGTTCAAGCGATTGGCGCCCGAGGCAACGGTCACCATGATCGATCAGAGCGACCTGATTTCTTACGGGGGATGCGGGATCCCCTATTTTGTATCCGGTGACGTGAGCGATGCAGGACAGCTCCAGTCCACCAGTTTTCATATGCTTCGCGATGAGAAATTTTTCAAGAATGCAAAAGATATCAATGTCCTCACAAATGTCAGGGCGGTTTCCATAGACCGGAGCCGAAAGGAACTCCATGTCCAACACGTTCTCGACGGAAGGGAACAGGCCCTCCCCTATGACCGGCTTGTCCTGGCTACGGGAAGCCGACCCAAGCGGCTCCCGATACCGGGCGTCGATTTAAACGGGGTCTTCACCGTATCGGATCTGGGCGGGGCCGTGGCCATCAAGGATGAGGTGGCAGGGGGCAATGTTGAGAAGGCCGTCATTCTCGGCGGGGGCGCTATCGGCCTTGAAATGGCCGAGGCCTTGGCCGATCTCTGGGGCATCGAGACCGCTGTTGTCGAGATAGCGGATCAGATACTGCCGGGGATCGTCAGCCCCGTCATGGCCCGGATGGGACAGCAGCAGATGGAGGAAAACGGGATAGCCATCTACCTGAAGGAGCAGGTACACCGGCTGGAGGGGCATGGCCGCGTCGAACGTGTGCTGACCAACAAGCGGACATTGGATGCGGATCTGGTGATCATGGCGGTAGGGGTCGCCCCCAACGCGGACCTTGCCAGGGATGCGGGGCTCGATGTTTCTCCGGCAGGCGCTATCGTGGTAAACGAAAAGATGCAGACGTCTGATCCGAATATTTATGCAGGGGGGGACTGCGTGGAGATCATGGACCTTGTTACAGGAAAGCCTGTCTGCTTTCCTTCGGGGTCTCTGGCCAACCGGCAGGGGAGGGTCATCGGAACCAATCTTGCCGGCGGAAACGCCACCTTTCAAGGGGCTGTCGGCACCTTTGTCATCAAACTCTTCGACATATCCGTGGCCAGCGCCGGCCTGAGCCTTCAAAGGGCCCGATCCCATGGCTTTGACGCCCTGAGCGTGTTTGTGGTCCAGTTTGACCGCGCCCACTTCTACCCGGATAAGGACCTGGTCTACCTCGAACTGGTGGTGGAAAAAGGGACGGGGAGGGTCCTGGGGATCCAGGGACTCGGGAGCATGAATTCAGGCATGTTTGCGAGGGTCAGCGCAGTGGCGGCCATCCTCAGGTACCGGCCCACGACCGCCGACATCAGCAATCTCGAACTCCCCTATGCGCCCCCGTTTTCATCGGCCATGGATGTCCTTAACGCCTTGGGAAATACGGCTGAAAACACCCTGCAGGGCAAGAACAGGGTCATTGACGCCGATGAGTTTGCCGACTGGTGGCTAAAGAGGGGCAAGGGCGACACCCTCTTTCTGGACTGCCGCGGCTGGGGAAATGCAGAGGATTTTGTAAAGAAGTATCCGCGCGACTGGAAGAGCATCCCCCAGGATGAGCTGACCGCCCGTATGGCAGAGGTGCCGAGGGATAAAAATCTGGTTCTGATCTGCAATACGGGCGTCCGGTCCTACGAGGCCCAGATTACCCTGGACCAGATGGGCATCCACGATACCTACAATCTCCAGGGAGGCGTTGCGGCAATAAAAAAATGGGGGCTCGATCTCCTGGCGTCGGATGCCCCGGATCATGGATGAGCCTACAGGGTCAAACAGGCATGAGATTCTCTTGAAACGTTAGGAAAAGGGAGATTCAAAATGGACTTAGACGCTATACGGACCGTGGTGAAAGGGAACGCGCTGTTTGAGAACCTGGACCAGACAGAGCTGGAGGCATTGATTGGTAAAGGAGGCACCAGAATGTTTTCCCCGGGTGACGCCATTTACCAGAAAGGGGAGGTCTCCAGTGGCACGATGGCGCTGATTGCCTCCGGCAAGGTCCAGGTGGTTGCGGAAAATGGTTATGTGGTAAGGGAATTGGGGCCCGGTGAGATCGTAGGAGAGGTGGGCACGGTCAGCCTGCAGGGTAAACGCACGGTGACCCTGACGGTCATCGAACCGACAGAGATCCTTGAGTGGCATATTAAGGATATCGAGGGGACGTCGCCCGAGCTCATAAAGTGGCTCAAGGACCTGGCATGGAAGCGTTTGAAATACTACAGTGAATAGGGCCGCAGCACGGGCAGCAACTTTCGTTTTGACCGGTCTTGACCTGCGAAGAAAAGTCTGGTAAAAGATAAAGCACAGTGGGCGATTAGCTCAGGTGGATAGAGCGTTGGTCTCCGGAACCAAAGGTCGCGCGTTCGAGTCGCGCATCGCCCACCATCATGATATCAAGGGGTTACCCCAGGTGTTCGACCACTCCTCTTAAATATACCTGGGGCGTTTTATCGTATACTCAGTATTTCTCAATGCCTTCGTAACTCTTTAGCCTCCTGATAGAAGGCGGGCAACATGACCGGCCTTTTTCATATGCCTGAAGTGTTACATGCCTTCATTTTTTATTTTCTTATTGATCCGCACCCAAGCTTTATATAGGTTTTCGTCAAAGTTGGTTCTGTTACAGGGGAACTCGTCACGCTGATAGCGGAAATCAATCTGTTTTTTCTGGTGACAGCCGTGTACCCCACAATCTTTAAACACCTTACACTGCTCATTGCGGCATCCCTTGCAGTTTTCCGAGGCAAAATAGTCCAGCATTTCCTTGAAATCCGGGTATTTTCTAAAAACCGGATCACTCAGCAGGGTTTCATATCGTTTGGCATAAGAGTGCAGGATGCTGTCACGGATGGCCATCACACCGCGAAGCAGCGGAAAACAACGTGCCACGGATCAGGGAATGTCTCATGGTGCAAGTCAGCGGCAGGCTTCACATGA
>CAYPDL010000055.1:0-27205 GCA_964409475.1 uncultured Desulfobacteraceae bacterium
CCACGGACCTGATACCTCCCGGTCTGGAACGCGAAGGGGTGCGAAACTTGAGTAATTCTAATTAATGCCGATGATACAATTATAAACTGCATAGTACCGGTTCAATGAATCGGGGATTGGCTGAAATCGTGGAGCGGGTCTCCGGGGCGAGTATCCTGGGGATCACGCCCTTGATGAAGGGTCATCCTATATCCTCAGTGTGATACCCCTGTTTGTTTGATGGGGGGCCGGGCAAAAACTAAAGGGGTAAGGAAAAAAAATAGATCATGGATGTGATATAGACAATGAGGAAGAGGACATTCAGGGTCAAGCCGGAATAGGCATAATCCTTGTCCCCCAGTTCCTCAATGAGCGGGATCGATTTCAGAGATAAAACAAGCCCAGTCAGGAGGACCAAAGGAACGATCGTCAAATAAAGGATCGAGACCCAGGATGACGTGACATCCCTCCCGAATCCAAGGATCAGAGTACCGGCGATCCCGGCCGCCGCAAACGGGGCCAGAAACCCGGCGACGGCCAGGCTGTTCGGTTTTTGAGATCCTCGAGGCGTCATTCTACCCATTGAATGAAGACATCTTTTCCCGGCGCTTGTAAGCCCCGCCGACTTGTAGTATACTCTGTCTATCCCTATTCCAACGAAACGTCCGTACAGATGATGTAAAAACAACATACATGATCTGGTGGACGCGTTCAAGCCTTTCCAGGGAGATCCGGCATTGTGATGCCCTGAATTGCTGAACCCCCAGAATGGAGGCAAGTATGGATGATCCCATCACCCGCAGAGATGCTTTAAAGAGAGGGCTTTCCCTGTCAGGCTCCTTTGCCCTTGCCTGTGCGGTTGGCTGGCCGGGTCAAGCCCCGCCCGAGGTGTGGGCCGGGGATAAGAACGGACGCTTTTTGATTGAGGGGGTGGGTCAGACGCCGGGGTATTCTGTTCAGGAATTGACAGAAAAGGTCTTTGATGCGGCCGGCGGGATGAGTCGATTTGTCTCAAAAGGGGATGTGGTCGTGGTCAAGCCCAATGTCTCCTGGGCCAGGCCCCCGAACCTTGCGGCCAGCACTAATCCGGAGGTCCTTGAGTCCGTGGTCAATCTGGCCTTCAATGCAGGGGCCAAGAAGGTCAGGATCGCAGACAATACCATCCACAATGCCCAGCGCTGCTTCGCCCTCACAGGGGTCGGCATGGTTGCCAAGAAGACCGGCGCGGACCTGGTTTACCCCCGGTCATCCCTGATGCGGGATATGAAGATGCAGGGACACCGTCTGGATGTATGGCCGGTGTTTGTCCCCCTGATCGAGGCCGACAAGGTGATCAACCTTCCTGTGGCCAAGGTCCACGGACTGTGCAGCCTGACCCTCGGGATGAAGAACTGGATAGGCGGGGTCGGGGGCAGGAGAAACGCCCTGCATCAGGACATCCATCAGTCCATCGTGGACCTGGCCCGTTTCTTCAAACCGACCGTCACCCTGATCGACGCCATCCGGATCATGGTGGCAAACGGGCCGTCAGGGGGGAGCGAGGCGGACGTGGCGGTGACGAATCGCCTCATCCTGAGCAATGACCCGGTGGCCGCCGACGTCAGGGCGGCAGGCCTTTTCGATATCGCCCCGGCATCGGTCGGCTATATGGTGCTTGCAGAGAACCAGGGGCTCGGGAGCTTGGATATGAGCGCCGTGACCCTGAAAAAGGTCATCCTGTGAAGGCAAGACACCTCATCTGGCTAAGACGCGTCAGTCAGGGGTTCTTCCTGGCCCTTTTCCTCTTCCTGCTCATACAGACCCGGTTTCCGGATGCCGCCTACCAGGACTATTCCCTGGCCGTCACCGCGGAACAGGACATCCGGGTGGGCTATCCGGCCGCCTTCTTCTTCCAGTTGGATCCCCTCATCTGGTTGACATCGATCCTCTCCGGACACGTATGGATCCAGGGTTTTTTATGGGCCGTCGCAGTTCTGTTGCTGACGCTCCTTCTCGGAAGGTTCTTCTGCGGCTTTGTCTGCCCTCTCGGGACGATCCACCATATGGCAAGCGTGATCCGGCCGGCCCATAAGGGAAAGGCGCTGATCGAGGCCAGTCAGAAAAGGGGGAGTCAGAAAATAAAATATTTCCTTCTGGTCACGGTGCTTGTCTCCGCCCTCTTCGGTCTCAATATCGCGGGGATTCTGGACCCTATCTCCCTTCTGTTCCGTTCCCTGGCCCTGGCCGTTTTCCCTGCCGTCGGGAACGCCATCAAAGCGGCCTGCGACGTGATTGCAGCGAGTGACATCAAGCCCTTCAATCTCTTAGGCTACGCAGCGGAAGAGATAGCCTCGCCCCTCTTCGGATATGGGTATCCGTCCTTTGCGACAGGATGGTTTATCGGCGCCCTCTTTCTGGTCATCCTCTTTCTCAACCGGATCCGGCCCCGCTTCTGGTGCCGCACCCTCTGTCCCTTGGGCGCCCTGTTCGGCGTTTTTTCCCGATTCAGCATGTTGAGGCTGGAGAAGCAGCCGGGAGCGTGCACCGACTGCCAGAAGTGCACCCTCGCCTGCCAGGGGGCCGCCTCCCCCGGGCCAGGCGTGGACTGGGACGGCAGCGAGTGCCTCCTCTGTTTCAACTGCTTTTCCAAATGCCCTGAAGACGCGCTCACCTTTCGTTTCAGGTGGTTCCCCGCACAGAACAGAGGCCCGGATATGGGCCGAAGGGCCGTTTTGGGGGGCCTTGTGGCCGGGGTATCGATCCCCTTTCTCGGGAGGCTGGACGGACAGATCCACAAGGTCTCGGACCCGCGCCTGATACGGCCTCCGGGCTCAGCGGAGGAGACGGACTTCCTGAAGCTCTGCCAGCGGTGCGGCCTCTGCATGAAGGTGTGTCCTACCAATGTGATCAACCCGGCCCTTGCAGAGGCCGGGATGGCGGGCTTCTGGACCCCCACCCTCATCATGACCCTGGGCTATTGCGAGTACACCTGCACCCTCTGCGGCAGCGTCTGCCCCACGGGCGCCATACAGGAGATCTCCGGCAAGGAGAAGGTAGAGCGGCCCATGCGGATCGGGTCCGCCTATCTGGACCGGGGGAGATGTCTTCCCTGGTCAGGGAACGGACCGTGCATTGTCTGCGAGGAGCACTGTCCCACCTCGCCCAAAGCGATTTACCTTCGCCCGGACATCCAGACCCGGCAGGACGGCACAACGATCACGGTCCAGCTTCCCTATATGGATCTCAAGAGATGCGTGGGGTGCGGCATCTGTGAAAACAAGTGCCCGGTCAAGGGAAGACCGGCAATAAGGGTCATGGCGGCAGGGGAAACCCGGTCCGTCCGAAATCAGATTCTGCTCGATATATAAGGAGGGAGTTATGCACAAGGTGGTCTTGCTTCGTCACGGCGAGAGCGTATGGAACAGGGAAAACCGGTTCACGGGATGGACGGATGTGGATCTATCCGAAAAGGGAATACACGAGGCGGCCGATGCCGGCCGCATACTGAAGAAGGAGGGCTATACCTTCGATATCGCCTTTACCTCGGTACTCAAGCGGGCGATCCGCACCCTCTGGATCGTCCTCGATGAAATGGACCTCATGTGGCTCCCTGTCTACAGGCACTGGCGCCTGAACGAACGCCATTACGGGGCCCTCCAGGGCCTCAACAAGGCGGAGATGGCGGAGCAACACGGTGAAGCGCAGGTCCTGATCTGGCGCAGGTCCTATGACACGCGGCCCCCGGCACTGGAAAAGACGGATGAGCGATACCCGGGAAACGACCCGCGCTACAGGGACCTGACAGCAGAAGAACTCCCCTTGACGGAATGCCTTAAAGACACGGTAGAACGCTTTATGCCGTACTGGAAGGAAACGATCGAGCCGGTCATCCGGTCCGGCCGGCGGGTAATCATCTCGGCCCACGGAAACAGCCTGCGGGCCCTCGTGAAATACTTAGACCATATTCCGGAGGATGAGATTGTGGGCCTCAACATCCCCACGGGCATGCCCCTGGTCTATGACCTGGACGATGATCTGAAGGCTGTGGACCGATATTACCTCGGGGACCCGGAGTTGGTGAAAAAGGCCATGGCCGCTGTGGCGAATCAGGGAAAGGCAAAAGTGTCGAAATAAAGCGGGACTTTGGTTTGATGTGTTCAATCCGTTTTTAAAATTTGCGATCTTTGATGGCCCGTTGTTTCGTTCTTTCAATTATCGTGCTGATAGAACTGTACTTGGCAATGTCAAATTCTCGACCTATTTCGTCTAACTTGGTAGTCTTCAAATTTCTCGCCCTTGCGATTAATCAAGCCAGCGCATCTTTGCTAATAAGGTGTTTTCACCCGAACTCACTTTTCTCTGCCAAGAAGCCATTTCTCAAGTACTTCAAAGACAACCTCCCTCTTGATCGGTTTTGTGATATAGTCATTCATCCCCGCTTCAAGACAGATCTCCCTGTCGCCCTTCATGGCATGGGCAGTCATGGCAACGATCGGTATGTCGTCAAATCCGCTTTGCCTGATTGCCTTCGTGGCTTCCAGCCCATCCATCTCCGGCATTTGAACATCCATAAAGATGAGGTCGAAATCCTTTGGAGATGCCGTGTATTTTTCAACTGCCTCTTTGCCGTTGTTGGCCACCTCCACCCGGTAGCCGGCCTTGGTGAGCATCATCTTTGCCAGCTTCTGGTTAACCGGGTTATCCTCGACTAAAAGGATGCCGAAGGGCCGTTTCATCTCCTCCGGGACCTCATGCTGGATCATGATCTTCTCTCTCACACCGTTGTCCTCTTCGCCCCTGGGCGCCCCCTCCCAAAGCAACTTCTCTACCATCTGAAGGAGTTTATTCCTTCGGACCGGTTTACTCAAAAAACCATCAAATCCTGCCTGTCTGCACTTTTTGGCATCCCGCTCCATTAGTAAAGACAACGCAATCATGGGAAGCGTGCGGATGAGCGATTTGGAGTCGCGAATTGCCTTTGCCACCTCATATCCGCTCATGCCGGGCATCTGGATGTCAATAACGGCGAGATCAAAGGAATCTTCGGCCTCCTGTGCCTCTTGAACAGCTGGTGCAACGCCCTGACCATTATTGAGGGCAACCACCCCCATCCCGGCAGATGCCAAGACATGGGTCAATATCTCCAGGTTCCTCCGGTTATCATCTACAATAAGAACCTTCCTGTCACGAAGGGATGGAGGCCTGAGCCTCGTAACCGTCTCCATCTGTTCTGCCTTTCCAAGCCATGCAGTAAAGTGAAAGATACTCCCCCTGTTTAACTCACTTTCAGCCCAGATATCACCATCCATAAGGCGGGATATCTGCTTGCATATGGATAGACCTAAACCGGTACCGCCATACTTTCGAGTCATCGAACCATCTGCCTGCCGAAAAGGTTCAAAAACCCCAGACAACTTGTCTTCCGGAATACCGATACCTGTATCCCGTACCGTGGCATGAAGTTTTACCCGGTCACTCTCTTCGGCCTCTATGTCAAGAGAGAGTTCGATCTCTCCTGACTCGGTGAACTTGGAGGCATTCACCATCAGGTTCATCAGGACCTGCCGATACCGTCTTGAATCACCCTTTACGTACGCCGGAAAGTCGGCCCCCATACGACATAAAATCTCAACCGGCTTGGATCCAATCCAGGGACGGATTATTTCACAAATATCATAAGCAAGGAGTTCCGGATCAAAATCATTTTCCTCAAAATACAATTCCCCTGCCTCAATCTTGGAGAAATCAAGGATATCGTTCAACAGGGAGAGCAGGGCCTGCCCGCTCCGCTTAATCGTTACGGCGTAATCCCTTTGATCTTCAACAAGATCCGTGTCAAGCAGCAGGTCGGTAAAGCCTATCACTGAATTCATGGGGGTACGGATCTCATGACTCATGTTGGCCAGGAACTCGCTCTTGGCTCTGTTGGCCGTTTCAGCGGCCTCCTTGGCCATTTTCAGCTTCTCCTCTGCCTGCTTCCGGTCAGTCATATCCCGCATGATGGCCAGAGCGGCAGGTCTGTCCCTGTATTGGATGAGGCTTGATGCGATTTCCACAAATCTCTCTTCTCCGTCTGCCCTCCGAATGCGGACGGTATATGGATGAGGCCCATGGAGCCCCTCCAAGAGGGTGCTGTAGTGCTTTAAAACCGTCTTGCGATCTTCCAACGCTATGATATCAAGAAAATCTCTGGCCGCCGAATTGGTTAAAGGGAGGCCCGTCAGATCACAACACGCAGGATTTCTAAAAACCATTCTCCCATCTTGAATCACGGAAATACAATCGTTTGCGAATTCCGTGATCACACGATATTTTTCTTCCGCCGCTATTTCCAGATAGCTATCGAATACGACCCATAGAACAACTATGGAAAATCCCAGGAATCCGTATTCCATAAAATATTGAAGCGTAGGGAGCCCCAGGGCGGCCAGACCATCATGAATGCCCAACACAATCCAAAAACCCATCCCTGCGACATAAGCGATCCGGTGTTTCGAGCCGGCTGTTTTATGCCTTATCCAGAAGATCACCGCGTTCACGCCGGCTGCAGCCGCATAAAGCACGAACAGAGGTCCTAGAGGACCCAGGGCCGGTTCAACATAAGGGGAATTTAAACCAATAAAGTCCCGCGTGGTAAAATGTTCAGCCACAATATAATCGGTGGACCACAGAAGGATTAAGATAAAACCGTGGCAGATGCCGGCAACCAAGTGGTATCGTTTGCTCTCAATCTCAAGATAGGAAAAAGTGAACCCGTAGAAACCATGGATCAAACAGATAATGGCAGTAAACTCTGTTAAACCGGAAAATCGGTTAAGGGGCCCTGCAGGCGTATTGTACTCAAGGAAAATCCCGACCGAATAGAGCAAGGCTGAGAAAGAGACGGCTGCACTCCATGCATACCATGTGAACTGAGGCTTTCTGAAAAAGAAAAGCGTCTGCAGGATCACCATGAGCGCTGCCAGCACCGCTACGGATAATGATCCGGCCGACTGAAGGATGATGTTTTCAGATAACATGACTATTCTTAAAATGGATGATAATATCCCAACATTGCAAGAGTCGAGGATGCGGCTCATGAGGTCTCGATCCCGGGGAGATATTAGGCGTCCAGGGTGAAACCCACTCGACAACGCAGTCAACGAATCTACAACAGGGGGAAATGCGGCATCCCCCCGAAGATGGTTTCACCCCCGACAGGGCGACGTGATGCCTGTCAGGAGATGGATGGGCACATTCTGATGTGGTACTCCACGGGGAGCCTCTGGAAAAAGTCCAAGGGTTGATGGGTTCAAAGGTCCAGGAGTCCCAGGGTTCTGGATTCAGAGGCTGAGTGTAGGTAATCATATTGAAAACAAGAGGAAAGTCAAGGGGAATAGGGGAGGGGCGGGCATGCAGAGGGATCAGAGGGACGGATCTGCTGTTGACAGATGATTCAAAATAGGAGACAAGAAAATAAAAAAGATGAAGCCATGACCGGACGGGCCTGCCCGGGAGCCAGGCTGGATGCTTTCGGCAGAAATGGCCGTCACGCTTTTTCATATTTCAAGATGGAAATTTTTTGTCCAAAGTCATAAATTTGACAGGGTGTGGTCATTGGGACGGCAGCTCGTCACGGCAGGTAAAATAATTGACACGGCATGTGGGGCCAACTTATTGAAATAATGAGGGTAACTTGAATAGACGGTTTGGCATGGTTTCTGCTGATCTGTCGTGACAAGACACATGGCCTGATACAGGCCGGCCGCAAAAGGGTATCATTGATGGCAGGGCGAAAAGAGAATATCCGGGGAAAGGACGTTCTAAATCTGATCGAACAGGTCCAAAGGGACAGGACCCTCGTCAACATGCGCCTGCCGAAGACCGACATGGAATTACTGACCCTGATCGATGATATTCAAACATCAAAAAGGGGCCGCATGTTTGCGGTGGATCTTACTGCGGACTTGAAGAAGAGGCTTGATTCCACGGATGACGCGTCCTTGAGGTTCGAGTTCACGGACTTGAACAAGGTCCCATGTGAATTTGCCGCATCGCCGGCCGAGATATCGGACGACAGGATCTGGATCCTGTTTCCAGACGTGATCTATCGGGAGCAGAAGCGGGAGCACTTCAGGATTGAAGCTCCCCTCGGCTCCAAGCTCTGCTTCATAAAGGATACGGTGAAGTATCTGATGAACGTGAGCGACATCAGCATGGGGGGCATCCTTGTTACGCTTCGAATCGGGGCCAGAAGCGACCGGGTTCTCAGTATTGGAGAAAGACTCCGGGACATAGAAATAATTTTTCCGGCAGATCGCCTGCAGATCCGAGAGGCCGTGGTGGTAAGGCAGGAGGAACGCGCTCTGACTCGCACCGTCCATTTCGGGATCCAGTTCAAGGCCATAGACGGAAACGAGAGGCGTGCCTTGAAGGCAATTCTATACAATCTTCAAAGGGAATTCCTTGCAAGGAGGGCCGGCACGGCATGAGGTATAAGAACGGACAAAGCCGCATCGAACGTTAGAGGCTTCGCCCCAATTGGGATACTGGAATAATGGGCTAAGAGGTATGATTCCACTATTCCATCATTCCATATCTATGTCACTGAAAACCAATACCAAAAGACACCTGATTACAATCAGTTGTAGGAATTCCGAGAAGTTAATCTGCCGCTTCGGTTCACCGAACGGCCCCTGTGCCGCCCGTGGCAAGGCCTTAATCTCGACAGTATCCCAATAATGACGTGGTAACATCATGGTTTCCAAACACCGACTCATGGAGATAAGAAAGGAGAGGCTGGTCGAAATATCCGGCAACCTTAATGATTACAAGGATTATGATGTCTATTACCTGGACCCGGGCCTGTGCAAGTTCCTCCTGTACAAACCCAGGGGCGTCGACATCGATCGTGTGAGGATAGAGGCGGGAAAAATTCCTCCGAAATTGTACGTATCCACATCGGACAGGGTTCACCATGTCTCCCAGCACCAGCAGAGATACAACGCCGAGCTGAAAATGGTCTTGAGGGCCAACCCCGCCAAGTCAAAGCTCCTGTTAAAAAAGGCCCTGGATTTGAGTCTGGCAACCCCCGCACCCGAAATCTTCCAGCGCCTAGGAAAGACCCTGGATGTGGTTGTGGAGGGCTATCTGGCAAACCCGGAGATTGTCAAAAACATGCTTGACATCGCAGCCAAAGACGACTCTACCTCTACCCACTCTGTGAACGTCATGCTGTACTGCCTGGGCTATGCCCGCGCGGCCGGACTCTCCCTTGAAGAGCTGAAACTCTTTGGTCTCATCGGATTGCTTCATGATGTCGGCAAGATACGGGTGCCCGACACCATTCTGAAAGCCCCCCGTAAACTAAGCCCTGCTGAGTTTGAAACCATCACCCTTCACCCGGATTATGGATACGGTATCCTGTCACAGACCAAGTTGGATCACAAGATCCGCACCGTTGCGCTGCAGCATCACGAGAGGCTGGACGGGTCCGGTTATCCGAGAAAACCCCCCCGCGAAAACCTGCTGCCCGAATCCATGGCCCTGGCAGTGATTGATACCTATGAGGCCCTGACAAACTGGCGTCCATACAAGGTTCCGATGGATCCTATCGAGGCGCTCCAGCTCATCAAGGAAGAGGTCTTGAAAGGCAAGCTTGACCCGGAGGCATTCACAATCTTTGCACGGAGCCTGATAGGGTCAAAATGAGCGATGCCCTGGCTCGAAACTGCCGGTCCAGCACCTTCCTGATATCCTCCCCCTAATCACACCCATGACGCTATTGCCGTTACCCGCAGGCCAGGAGGTGCGACAATGCCGGCGTTGCCGAGGCCCCGTTTCATGCAATTCTCAACCTCCATGTAGGGATATCGCCAGGCCTTCATTTTTCGCTTGACAGTTCATTATTGTATAATTTATAAAGTATACAATCTGCGGTTCAAGAGGAGCTTGATGCAGAAAATCCGTGCTACTACCCTTCACCAGGAAATCGTTTCCCGAATACGGAAGATGATCCAGAAAGGGACCCTGGTCAGGGGCCAAAAGGTCAACGAAAAGGACCTCTGCGAGGCCATGGGGGTCAGCCGAACCCCTGTACGCGAGGCCCTCCGACAGCTCACATCAGAGGGGCTCATCCAACTCATCCCCCACAAAGGCGCCTTTGTCAGCCAGCCCTGCATTGAAGAGATCAGCGATTTGTTCGAGGTCATGAGCGTGCTGGAAGGGACCTGCACCCGGCTCGCCGCAACCCATATGACGGACAAAGACCTCCAGAAAATCGAGGCCCTCCATGAAGAACTGGAGGCCCACTACCAAAACAGGGATCACGAAGCCTATCTGAAGACAAATCATGTCTTTCACGTCTTTATACAGGAACTGACCGGGAACAGGGTCTTAAATGACGTTATCAACGGCCTGAGACAGAAGGTCCTCCTCTATCGCCAGAGACAGCTTTACCAGCCGGAGCGTTTCGATCAATCCATCCAAGAACATCGGAACCTGCTGGGGGCATTTCGGACGCGGGACCCGGAATCAGCAGAATCCTTGATGAAACACCACCTCCTCATCCAGTGCAAGGCCCTTGTGGGGCTGTATGCCAACAAGGAGGCGGATGAAGGAGAAGGGGCGGCACAATAAACAGCAGCGCCATATCTTTTAACCCTAACGGATAAGGAGGTCGCAATGAAATCGAGAACAGGAAAAATAGGAGTTCTGGTCGGTTCACTGTGTCTGGCATGTGCCTTTCTGGCGTGGGGCCAACCGGCAGAAGCCGGTCCCATGGTGCTCAAGGTCTCCCATCAGTTTGCGGCCGGCGATGTCCGGGACCTGATGGGGCGGGTATTTGGAGACATGGTTACCAAAAAGACCAACGGCGAAATCACATTCCGCTACTATCCGGCCAGCTCCCTGTTCAAGGCGAAAGAGCAGTGGGATGCCATGCGCATGGGGGCATTGGACATATCCATATTCCCGCTGGATTATGCGTCCGGCAAGGTGCCTCAATTCTCGATCACCCTGATGCCCTGTTCGGTCGCCAATATCAAGCAGGGTCTGAGCTGGAGAAACAAGCCGATCGGCAAGAAAATTGAGGCCTTGATGGAAGAAAACGGCGTCAAGAACCTTGTTTGGGCCTGGTTCGACGGCGGCATCGGCAGCTCGATCAGGCAGATAAAAGTCCCGGAAGATGTCAAAGGGACCAAGATGCGGGCGGCCGGCAAGAAATTTGAATACATGATGCAACAGGCCGGGGCCTCCATCACCAGCATGCCTTCCTCAGAAACATATCATGCCTTGTCCACCGGGGTCTTGGATACCATGCTGACCTCTTCCGCGTCTTTTGTTTCATTCCGGCTTTATGAAGTCCTCAAGTATATCAATGCCCCGAAGGATTATTCCATCTGGTACATGTCGGAGAATTTGTGCATCTCTACGAAGACATGGAACCGGCTCACGCCTAAACAGCAGAAGGCCTTTCTCGAAACCGCCGAATGGATGCACGAAAACTGGATCTATCAGAATTTCAAGGGCCTTGTTGACAAACTCATCGAGTCCTATACCAAGGCAGGGGTCAAGATCCATTACATGACCGAGGCGGAATTCAACACATGGCTGGCCTTTGCAAAAAAGACGGCATGGAAGGATTATGCCGAGACGGTGCCAGGGGGGCAGGAGCTTCTTGATATGGCCCTTCAGGCGATGAAGTAGGAGCTGAACAGCAAACTAAAGTGACTAAAGTGAGCTAAAGTTAGAGACGGCATTTGAAAAATGAGGTCCCGTCTTCCCGCTGTTGAGCAGGACATACTTTGGGCACTTTAGATCACTTTAGGCACTTCAAACGCAAAAAAGGGGTATCCTGTCATGAGGCGACTTGGAAAAGCACTGGCATGGGGTATTGAAGGGCTGACTCACCTGAGCGGCTGGATCGCCGCATTATCGCTGGTAGCGGCTGCCGTCATTGTAACAGAGGGCGTCATTGTCAGAAAGGTACTCGGCGTTTCCACTATCTGGCAGATTGAGGCGTCTGTGTTCCTGCTGATCTTTACGGTCTTTTCAGGATCGGCCTTTGTTCAAAAAAGCGAACATCATCTGAATGTGGACCTGGTGGTCATCCACCTCTCTCCCAAGGTCCGGGAGATCACCCTTATCGTCGTTTCTATCCTCTCCTGCATGATAGCCGCCATACTGGCATGGTATGCCTGGCCCATGTGGTGGGAGACCGTTGTACGCAACGATCATTCGGAATCGTTGTGGGGCCCCCCCCTGTGGATCCCGTATCTCTTTTTCCCGCTTGGGATGACACTCCTCTTCCTTCAGTACATCCTGTACATACGCAACAAGATCAATGCCCTCAGAAGGGGAGAATACAATGAAGCGGCGGAACTTTTTGAATTGAGAGATATCGACATACCCAAAGCTGATTCAGGTCCCAAATAGCCGATACGGTCCTGGAAAGGAAAACCGAACATGAACGAACTGACGATTGCGATACTCCTGTTTGGATGTGCATTTGTCCTATTGGTCTCCGGCATTCCCATATGGGCGGGACTGGTCGGCATATCCATGGTATTCGTTCTTATCTTTTCTCCCCATCTCCTCCCTACAATCCCATATGTGCTCTACAGCAGCATGGACAACTTTGCCCTGTTGGCGATCCCCCTCTTCATCCTGCTCAGCGCGCCCATCGCCGAATCCAATGCGAGCAGGGACCTGTACGAAACCCTTCATAAATGGCTGTACAAGATACCGGGGGGCCTCGGGATTGCCAACATGATCGGCTGCGGCATCTTTGCGGCCCTGTGCGGCTCCAGCCCTGCCACGGCCGCAGCCATCGGAGGGATCGGGATCCCGGAGATGAGACGCCGCGGCTATTCGCCTGCGCTCAGCACCGGGTTAATTGCCCACGGCGGGACCTTCGGCATCCTGATCCCGCCCAGCGTCACCATGATCCTCTACGGGGTCGCCACCGAGACATCCATCGGCAAGTGCTTTATAGCCGGTGTTATCCCGGGCATACTTGAAATTATACTGAGCTGTATTTGGGTGGGAGCGGTCTTTTACTACCACAAGCTGGTGCCCGCCAGGCCCGGCACCATGTACTATATCGAAGATCGGGGCATCATTGAAAGCTTTACATGGAAGGAGCGCTTCGGGTCCCTCATCAAGATCCTGCCGTTTGTCCTGATCATCTTCGGGATCATGGGGTCGCTCTACGGGGGCTGGGCCACGCCGAGCGAGGCCGGGGCATTGGGCGCTGTGATGTCCATCTTCTTTGTCATCATCATCTACAGAATTTACAGACCCAGGCAACTCTGGAAGATCTTCATCAAGGCGTTGAATGAGAGCAGCATGATCTTGATGATCATGGCAGCTGCCGTGCTGTTCGCCTATGTCTCTTCGGATCTCTATGCGACCCAGGCCATGGGCGAACTTATTTTGAATCTCCCATTGGGGAAATGGGGGATTATCTTCCTGATTAATATCCTTCTTTTGATACTGGGCTGCTTTATCCCCCCGGCGGCCGTGATTTTGATGATCGCGCCTCTGCTGGTCCCCATCATCAAGGGATTGGGATTTGATCCCATATGGTTTGCCGTGATCATGACGGTCAACCTCGAAATCGGCCTGGTCACGCCCCCGGTAGGGCTGAATCTCTACATTGTGAAGAATATTGCACCGGATGTTCCCATGTCGCATGTGCTATTCGGGGTCGTGCCATTCGTGATCATCGACGGGATCGTGATTGCCTGCGTGTGTATCTGGCCTGAATTGGCCACCTGGCTGCCGAACAGGATGATCGGGTAAAGAAGAGTGTTGACGAGGATGCTTTTAGGCCCTTAGGGCCTTGCAAGTGACAACATGTTGTAAAATGAGGTTTCAGCGTTCAGGTTTCAGGCACACGCGTGCTGTGCCGATCGGTCTTTCTGACACCCGAAACCTGGCTACTAATGGGGTGCTGGCAGCCCGCGTTAACTTGTATCGGAGCGCTGTAGATTATGAACCAAGAGACACTCAAAGACGCCTTCTTGAAGGCCTTCTCCGCCGACAGAAAAAAGACGGCCATCAGCTTTTTCCGGGACGGCGTCGTTGAGACAGAACTGACATACGGGGACCTGGATAGGTATTCAAACCGGATGGCCAACGCCTTAAGAGACCTGGGCGTGAAAAAGGGAGACCGGGTCATCCTTTTTCTTCCCAAGTCCCTGTTCTTTGTGGTCGCCCACCTGGCCCTTCAAAGGATGGGGTCGGTCGGCATCCCCTTGAATCCCGGGTTCAAAAAATCGGAGATGGAATACCTCGTCCGCGATGCTGATGCGAGACTGGCTTTCACAGGCCCTGACCAGGAGGGGATTGTCCATGACATAGCCCCGGCGCTCACCGTCCTCACCATCCATACGGAAAGGCCCTACCAGGACCTGGACCTTTTTCGTTCCGCCTCAGACGACAGGGTCGAAGAAGAAGTAGGACCCAACGACCAGGGGCTCATCATCTACACCTCAGGCACCACCGGAAAGCCGAAAGGGGCGATCCTCACCCAGAAAAACCTCGCCCACGATGCAAAAAATATCATCCGCATCTGGGAGGTATCGGAAACAGACGTCCTGTGTCATGCCCTCCCCCTGTTTCATGTGCACGGTCTCTGTTTTGCCCTTCACACGGCCCTTATCGCCGGTTCCCATGTCCTCATGCTGGATCGGTTTTCCCCGCAACAGGTCATAGATCTGCTGACGAAAAAGGAAGAGGAATATGTCCCCACCCTGTTCATGGCCGTGCCCCCCATGTATAGCAAGCTCATGGACCATGTGGGGAAGAAACAGCTTGATCTCGGGCACATGCGCCTGTGGACCTCGGGATCGGCCCCCCTTCTGGCAAAGGACTTCGAAAGGATAGCCGGGATATTCGGAAAAGAACCTGTGGAGCGCGAAGGGATGTCAGAGACAGGGATGAACTTTTCCAATCCCGTCAGGGGCATGCGGAAGCCCGGATCCATCGGCCTCCCGCTTCCGGGTCTGGAGGTGCGGATCGTGGATACCGAGACATTAAAGGACGTCGTCCCCGGCCATGAGGGCGAGATCTGGCTGAAAGGCCCGGCCGTGACGCCGGGCTACTGGAACAAGCCGGAAGAAACGGCCCAGGCCTTTGAGAACGGATGGTTCAGGACCGGCGATCTGGGAAAGGTGGATGGAGACGGATATTATTACCTGACAGACCGGTGCAAGCATATTATCATCTCCGGGGGCGAGAATATCTCACCAAAAGAGGTGGAAGGGGTCATCAATGCACTGGATGATGTGATGGAGTCTTCTGTGGTGGGGATTCCGGATGAGAGGTGGGGAGAAAAGGTGGTGGCGGCTGTGGTCAAAAAGGCCTCGGCGGGTATCACACCCGGTGAGATTCAGGCCCATTGCAGGACGCACCTTCATGACTGGAAATGCCCCAAAGAGATTCTTTTTGTAAAGGAATTGCCGAAAAATACCATGGGAAAGGTGTTGACTCGGGAGGTGAAACAGATTTTTCAACCCTGAAGACAATCCCCGCGCAGACGCCATAACCCGGCAAACGATCGGAGAGCAATGAAAATGGAACCAAGAGAGATCATCAGCGGCAAAAGGGTCCTTATCGTGGACGATGAGCAGGACGTTCTCGATACGCTGGCCGGCCTGCTGGATATGTGCAAACTTGACACGGCGACCACTTTCGAGGAGGCGAAAAGACTCCTTGAAGACAATGTGTATGATGTGGCGATCCTGGACATCATGGGCGTCAAAGGGTTTGACCTCCTTGCCATCGCAACCAGACGGGGAACCCCTGCGCTGATGCTCACGGCGCACGCCCTTTCCGAAGAAAGCCTCAAGAAGTCGGCTGAAAACGGGGCATCGTACTATGCGCCCAAGGATGAAATCGACCGCATCGAAGTCTTTGTTGCCGATGTATTAGAGGCAAAAGACAAGAACAAGAGCGCATGGATCAAGGTATTTGAACGGCTGGGCCACTTTTACGACAAAAAATTCGGGGGCCCTGGCTGGAGAGAAAAGGAGCAAGAATTCTGGGAGAAGCGAACACGGATGTTGCGCTGAAGATCACGCTAGGCGGCTCCCCAGAAATAAAAAAGCTGACCGCCTACAGGGGGATATTCCCGTGCCGTCTCTCGGGAATCAACTCCCGTTTGTCCTTGAGCATCATCAGGGCATGGATCAATCTCGGGCGGGTCTTTTCGGGAGAGATGATATGGTCCGTATATCCCAGTTCCGCCGCCTTGAACGGACTGGCAAAGTTATCCCTGTATTCCTCGACCAGCCTCTCTTTAGTCGCCGCCGGATCATCCGCCTCTGTCAGCTCCTTTCTGAAGATGATGTTGGCCGCGCCTTCAGGACCCATGACCGCAATCTCGGCAGTGGGATAGGCAAAGTTGATGTCCCCGCCCAGGTGCTTGGCCGACATGGCGATGTAGGCCCCGCCGTATGCCTTGCGGGTCACCACGGTGATCTTGGGGACCGTGGCCTCTGAATAGGCAAAGATGATCTTGGCCCCGTGTTTGATGATGCCGTCATATTCCTGCTGGACCCCGGGAAGATATCCCGGCACATCCACAAAGGTGATGGTCGGGAGGTTGAAGGCGTCGCACATCCGGATAAACCGGGCGCACTTGACCGAGGCCTTGGTATCCAGGCAGCCGGCCAGAAATTTAGGCTGGTTGGCGATAACGCCCACGGACAGACCATTCAGCCGGCCGAAGCCCACCACCATGTTTTTTGCAAAGTGCTTCTGTACCTCCAGAAACCCGTGATCATCCAGTACCGTGCGGATGATCTCCGTCATGTCATAGGGGAGCCTGGGATTGGTCGGCACCACGGTGTTGAGGGATGTTTCCGTCCGGTTCGGATCATCCGTGCATGCAACCGCAGGCGCCTTTTCCCTGTAATTCTGCGGAAAGTATGCAAGGATCTCCTTGACCCTGTCCAGGGCCGCCTGGTCCGAGTCCTCGGCAAAGTGGGCCACCCCGCTCTTGGTATTATGGGCCATGGCGCCCCCCAGTTCCTCGGCTGAGACCTCCTCTGAGGTGACCGCCTTGATGACCTGGGGCCCTGTGATAAACATGTTGCTCGTCTTCTTGACCATGATGGTCAGGTCCGTGAGCGCGGGGGAATATACCGCGCCCCCGGCACAGGGGCCCATGATAACCGATATCTGGGGCACCACCCCTGAACTCCAGACATTTCTCTTAAATATCTCGCCGTACCCGGCAAGGCTCATGACCCCTTCCTGAATCCTGGCCCCCCCGGAATCGTTCAGCCCGATCATGGGGGCGCCGTTCTTGAGGGCCAGGTCCATGACCTTGCAAACCTTCTGACCGAATGCCCCGCTCAGAGACCCGCCGAAGACGGTGAAATCCTGTGAAAAGAGAAAGACCCGACGGCCGTTGATGGTTCCGTAGCCGGTCACCACCCCATCTCCCGGGATCTTCTTCTTGTCCATGCCGAAGTCCTGGCACCGATGGACCACGAACTTATCCAGTTCCTGAAAACTCCCTTTATCCAAGAGGTAGTGGATCCGCTCCCGTGCGGTCATCTTCCCCTTTTTGTGTTGGTCGTCAATGCGCTTCTGACCGCCCCCCATCTCAGCCTCAAGGTTCCTGCTCTCCAACTCCCTTATCTTGTCGTCAATGTTCATTCAGATATCTCCAAAGGTTAAAGGTCGGTTATCATGGTACGTGAATCCTTATTCCCGGGGATCGTGCGGATTTTACAGTTGATTAAATATGAAAAGACTGATATGAAGGACCCTCATGCATGCGTCCTATCATATTTGAAACGCCCTCATTGTCAAGAATAAATAACGTTAGGCGTAAGGCCCAAGGAACAATGACGCTGAACAAACCATGACAATCGATGACGCTGAAATTCAATTCTGAGAATTCATTAACCTTTAAACCTCTGAACTTAAGGTAAGATGACAAAACGCAAGAGAACCATCCTGATCTTTCCGGGCCAGGGCTCCCAGTACCTGGGCATGGGAAAGGACCTGTACGACAGCTTCCCACTGGTCAGGGATATCTACGATGAGGCCAGTCAGGTACTCGGGTATGATATCGCCGAATTGTGCTTTCAAAAGCACATGTTCGGGAAATTCATTCACAAGGCCGACCTGAACAAGACCCTTTATACCCAGCCCGCCATACTGACCATGAGCTATGCGTGCTACCGGGTTCTCGACGAAACATGTAAGGAACGTAATGTTGGGTTAAACGTCTCCCTGCTTGCCGGGCACAGCCTGGGCGAATATACGGCATTGCTGGTAGCTGAGGCTATGGATTTTAAGACGACGCTCTCTATTGTCCACAAGAGGGCGGAACTGATGACCGAATGGGGCAAGTCTTATCCGGGCGCGGGGCTGATGGCCGTGGTGAACAAGGGAAAGGAAATCGATAACGCCAAGATATGCGCCATGTGCAAGGACTTCGGGGTTTTTATCACGCTCAACAACACCCCAAGCCAGATTGTCTTGGGCGGGTCCAAAAAAAGACTGGTCGAAATAGGCGACCAATTGAAAAAGGAAGGGCTTCTCTCAACCATATTAAAGGTGGAAGGGCCGTTCCATACGCCGATCATGAAGCCTGCCGCGGACAAATTCAAGAGACACCTGGAAAGGTGCGAGATTGAGATTGCCTCAAAACCGGTCCTGGCAAACGTGACCACGGAGGCCATTGTAGACCCGATCCATATACGACAGGAACTCTATAATCAGATCTTCAATATCGTCAACTGGCGGGGGACCATCGAACGGCTCATCCACAGACCTGACGATCTCTTTATAGAATTGGGACCCAGGCAGGTCCTTAGCAATATGATCAAGGATATTGACCCATCCGCGTCGCGAATCAACATGGAAGACATCGATTCCCTGGAAAAAACCGTAAAACGATTGACAGAACAGATAGAAGATTGATTCGGCTGTCACCCAAGCCATTGCTCCCGCCACATCTCCCACATGAGGAGGGCCCAGAGCCGATATTGGTGATTGGCCTTGAGGGAGAGATGCTCTCTGACCTTTTTTTCAACCTCGTCACAGTGGAACAGGCCCTCTCGCCTAAGCCGGTCGGCCGACAGATAATCCAGCAGGAGATCCTTCAGCCCGCCCCGAAACCAGGTGTCAATCGGCGCCCCAAATCCCATCTTAGGCCTCTCGAACAATGTTTCCGGAACATAGCGCGCAAGGAGCCTCCTGAGAAGATATTTCCCTTTACCCTCTCTGTACTTGAGGCTGTCAGGTATCCTGGAGGTAAATTCCAAAACACGATGGTCCAGGAGAGGCACCCTCACCTCCAGGCTGAAGGCCATGCTGGCACGGTCCACCTTGGTGAGCATGGCATCCGGGAGGTAGGTCTTCTGATCCACCCGCATGAGCCGGGAAAGGATCGGCCATCCTTCCGTCTCCACAAAGGCCTCTTCGAACCGGGTTTGGGCAGGCCCGCGGCCGCACAGGGCCCGCAGGTCATGCTCTGACCAGAGGCAGATGGTCATCCGGTACAACTCCTCGAGTCTGACCCGGCCCATGAGGCTGACCAGTTTCTCCCATTTGTCAGGAAAATTGGTTACACAAAAACGTTGCGGCAACACGTCCCGCCAGGGCATATAGCATTTCTCGACCCAGGAACCCGGGATCCTTTCCAGAATCCGGCCGAGCGATTTTCTCACGGTTTCGGGAAGCCGTTGAAAGGTCGTCGCCATGGCCTGGGCGCTCCAGTAGCGGACATATCCGGCAAACTGCTCATCGCCCCCATCCCCTGAAAGGGCCACCGTGACCCGGGTCCGGGCCAGTCTGGAGACCAGACAGGTGGGAACAGCCGAGGCGTCGGCAAAGGGCTCATCATATATCTCCGGAAGACGGGGGATCACATCGAGGGCCTCCTGTGGGGTGACATAGAACTCGGTGTGATCCGCACCCAGATGTTTTGCCACCTCAGCGGCCCAGGGGGCCTCGTCATACCCACGTTCCCTGAACCCGATGCTGAAGGTCCGGACAGGTGTTCGACTGGCCTTCTGCATCAATGCCACGACAAGGGACGAATCGATTCCCCCGCTAAGCAATGCCCCCAACGGCACATCGCTGATAAGGCGGCAGGACACGGCCTCACTAAGGATCCGGTCCAGGGCGTCTACTGCATCCGATTCATTTCCTTCAAAATCATTTTCATCTGCCGCCTGGGGCAGGGTCCAGTAGGCCCTTGTGTTCAGGTTCTCTCCATCATAGGTCAGATAATGCCCTGGAAGGAGCTTCCAGGTGTCCTTGAATATGGTCCGGGGGGCGGGAACATATTGATAATGAAGGAAAAGAGGTACCGCATCCGGGTCTATTTCCTTTGGAAACCCCTGGAATGCCATCAGGGCCTTGAGTTCTGAAGCAAACAGGAGCTTTCCGTCGGCAAAATGGTAATAAAGGGGCTTGATCCCGATGCGGTCCCTGGCCAGAAAAAGCGTCCCAATCCTCTTGTCCCACAGGGCGAATGCGAACATCCCGATAAAATGCGTCAGGCAATCCATGCCCCATTCCAGATAGGCCTTGAGGATCACCTCTGTGTCGGTTTCAGTCCGGAAGCGATGACCCACCCCCTCCAGGGTCCCGCGAATCTCCTTAAAATTGTAGATCTCGCCGTTGTAGACAAGCTGAACCCTCCCATCGTCAGTGCCCATGGGCTGATGCCCGGCCGCAGACAGATCGATGACCGAGAGCCTCCTGTGGCCCAGCCCCACCCCGGCCTTTGGATCAAAAAAAAGGCCCGCATCATCCGGGCCCCGATGGCTCAGCTTTGACGTCGCCGCCGGGAGCGATTCCCGCAAACGACTCACATCCCGATGCGCCTTAAAACCGACGATGCCACACATAACGACTTGCCTCGTTTAATCAGTCCTGTAAGAACACACCGCTTCGCGATCCAGCAGTCCGATACAGGTTCATATGCGCCTCAACCATCATGTCGATCGTAAAGGCCTCCTTTACTCGATCCTGTCCTCGTCTCCCCCAGGACTCGGCCTTTCCCCTGTCAATGAGCAGGTCCAGGATTCTCTCAGCCATGGCACCCGGATCTCTGGGAGGGACAAGCCATCCCGTGATCCCATCCATGACGGCCTCCCTGTTGCCCCCTACGTCGGTGGCAACCACCGGCAGGCCTGCGGCCATGGACTCCAGGATCACATTTGAAAAGCCTTCCTCGTGGGAGGGAAGTACCGAGATATCGCTTGCCGCCAGAAGCGCTGGGACGTCATTTCGGCGGCCCAAGAAACGGAATGACTGACCGATGCCGAACCTCGAAACCTTCTGTTCCAGGTCTTTCCGGATTCCTCTGTCTTCACCGACCAGCAGAAACAGGGCATCTGGAAAGCGCCTGATCACTTCTATTGCAGCGTGAATAAGATCTGCGTGTCCTTTGTACGGAATAAGATTGGCAATTGAAATCATCACCTTTGCGTCAGCCCTGATGCCCTGGCCACGGCGTGCGCTATCTCTATGAGATTGCGCTGCCTCAAACGGGGCGGTATCCGCGCCGTTATATATGAGGACCAACTTGGACGGATCCGCCTTATCCCGTCTCACCGTATCACGCCAGACAGCCCGTGAATTGACGGTGACGCGGTGGCTCAGCCGGTTGGCAATCCAATCCAAAGGCCTCAAGGCCGGATATCGTTCTTGGTGGGTTCCCATTGCACGCCGACTGGCAATTACCAGCGGTACGCGGGCCAAACGGCCTGACACGGCGCCCATAAAGGTTATCAGAGGCAGAAAAGAATGGATTACTGAAGGCTTTACGCAATGAATAACCTTAAGAAGGCGACACTCTGCCAGCAAAAGCTTCCAGGGGGCGCTTGTAACATCGCCCTTTTTTAACCCTCCTGAAAAGACCGGTACTCCCAGGTCCTCAAACCAGGATTTGAGAGGCCCGCCAGACTCAAGCGAATACACATGGCAGCAATACGTGCAGGCGTGCAATCGCCCCACCAGCAATTGCATTTGCCTCTCGGCCCCCCCGACCCCTAACGATCTGATCACAAAAAGGACCGCCGGCATCCTATCTTTGGCCTGCTCAGGACAGATCACGACCGTCGACACCGCCCTTAATCTTAATCGAATACGCAGGTGGTTCGGCCACGGCAGACAAAGTTGGACCGTAACATCCTGGCATTTCGATCAAAACAAATTTCCCCTCAACGTAGTCTAATCCGATCATTTGATTCCTTGAGGTGTTTCGGATTCTGATAACCCGGATGTTTCTGAAAAGCATGTTTCATTCGAGATGGCATCTATGAAAACTCCCTGAAAATGCCGGCAAGAACCCTTGAAACCACTCTCCGGCTGAACTGTTTTTCCACGATTCTTCTTCCATTGGCCCCATACCTCCGTGCCAGTGCCCGATCATGATAAAGGCTGCTCAACGCCTCATACCAGTCCCCGGAAGTCACCGACGCGAATCCGATGTCTCCCATAGACAATATCTCAACGTTCATGCCTACAGGCGATGCAACGACGGGCAGACCCGCTGCCATGTATTGCAGCATCTTGAAGCTGCATTTCCCCAGGCTCCAGTCATCAAAAGGAAGGGGCATCAACCCCACATCCATCTGACCCAATATTGCGATCTCCTGATCCGGAACCCATTTCACATAACGGACCTTCTCAGGGTTAAGATCGGAAAACCTCGGGGCCTGATCGGCGATAACCACCAATTCTGCATCATGGCTTTTCAAGAACTCCGCCAATCCCTTCTCTATCTGGTAAAGAGAGGCGTAGTTGCTGCTTGTGCCGGTCCATCCGATGATGAATCGCTTTCGAGACGGCTCACCATCCTCAAAGTTACGGGGCCTGATACGGTCCGTATCCACAGATGTGGGCACCACCCGCACATCTCTCGCACAGGACCCAAACCATTCTGCGATATAACGGTTACCGGCAAGAACAACATCGGCAAGCTTTCCGATATTAGTTGCAGCAGTCCGGCCAAACGGCGGTGTCAGCCAGATGGCGTCATCCACATCCAGGACAATAGGACGGTTGAGAAACCGCTCAAAGGTGAACATGCCGGGATCCAACTCACGCTCGAGCCAGGTTAGCTCGGCCGCCCAACTGCCCATAACGCCTGGAACGCTCGGCAGGGCTTTTATGCATTTCCAGAGTGCCCTGACCGGGATGGAACCTCTCCCCTTGGAAAAGGCGAAAAATGGGACAGGCGCATATTTATTGAGGGCAGGGATATATTCCCGAACATGAATACCGGCCTTTTTCAATGGCTCAATATGCTGGCGGACACGAAAACGGGCGGACGGTACGTTTTTCCCAGACGTGAGGGCGGCGACCTTAATCATCGATCTTCCTTGCCCATACCGTCATGCGCCCTGTTTGCCCCAAGAAACTGAAAAGGCAGGCCAAAGGGTACAAAATATAATTCATATGCCCACGGCCCTCCGGAAGCGCGACAAGTACGTCAGAAAGTCCAGGGAATGTTCCATGGTCTTGAAGCCAGTATCCAAGGCTGCCCATCATGTTCGTGAGAGTGCGCTGGTGAAAAACCCTGATCGCTCGCCACCCGCCGGCCTCAAGTATTCTGGAGAGGGAATCCGTCGTAAAATGGTAAAGATGGTTTGGCAGGTGGAGTGCATACCACCGATGCCTGAAGATATTGAATTCAATAGCGCCGGCATTGGGAACGGACAAGGCAAGCCATCCTTGGGGTTCAACCCAGCGATGAATTTTTTGAAGAGCCATCACCGGATCATGCAGATGTTCCAGCACCATCCACCCGACCGCCAGACGAAATAGATGTTGAGGATCTGGAGCGGACTCCACCGAACCCGAATAAACGGAAAACCCCAGTGAGCGGGCTGATTGCGCGGCCGTCTCGGAAAATTCCACCCCTTCGGCCTTCCAGCCGCCGCGGGACAGCTTGTTCAGAAACGCCCCTGATGCGCACCCAATTTCAAGGACTCGCCCTGGCTGCAATCTCGGCAGGCGTGTTGTGTTGAACTGAAAAAGGCTGGTCGCCCTCACTCTCAGGACTGCCGATCGGCCCCCATTCTTTCTGTCAGGGTCTATTCTTGTCCCCCTGTAGGGTCCGTACTGGTCAGGGTAGTAAACCCGCATGCTCTCCGGAGTGGGCCGTGGATTGGTCCGCATAAGACCACAATCCTTGCAGCGAACCACATTAAAAACCCCGGGCAGGTGGTTCAGACGATCATGCCCTCTAAGCACGAGGGCATCTCCCCCGCTGCATCCCAATGGGCAGGGAGCTGACTCCAACTCAATAGTGTGCTCTATGGATTGAGCATTCACGCGCATCGCCTAAGCCCTTTGAGACGCATCTGCTATCCGCCTGCTGAGCTTCTTACTTAGTGAAAGCTTGAGCAAAAACGCATTGATCAAGTAATAGAGGCTCGTACCCGCAGCAATCCCGAGGACGCCCCACAGCCAAAATCCGGCAGCCTTCAAGCCAAGTCCCAAAGTGAAGCCGAAAACCCCAATCCGGGTAGGCGTCCCGGTATTCCCTTTCGCATAGAAACTGCTTGCCAATATCTGCCCCACCGCTCCCCCCACCCAAACCCCGGCGAGGGCCAACAAGAGGTGGTGCAATGTCAATACTTCATCAATGGTGAACCGACCGTGTCCGAAAAGAAATGAATAGAGCGAAGACCCCGAAAAGAAGATGAATGCCAAAATGGCTACGCTTATTCCCAGAACACAGAGAAATCTGTTGTGACTGATCTGCCGAAATATAAACCATTTTTTTTCAGAGGCCTTTCGGGCCAACAAAGGGACCATGGGGGCGGCAAATGCCTTACTCAAAATCAGGTTTCCGGCCAGATAGATCTGATTCGCAAAATACAGCAGGGAGAGCTGCCCTGCAGGCGCCATGGACGCGAGAAAACGGTCCACCAACTCCCCTGTCTTATAATAGGTTGTCCCCAGAAGAAGGGGGTAAAGCCGACGCCACGCCTCCCTGAACGTACTGTTTTTCCAATCTGGGAACCTATAGCCACCCATCCCTGGCAGCAACAGGATCGTCTGTATCGCGGACCTAAAAACCATAGCCCAGGCAGCAGCGGCAATCCCAAACCGTGACAGCCCCCAGATCAAGAAAGCGAACCCGCCCAGGGTGCCGATGACCGGGCTTACCTCAGCCCAGATAAATCTCTGCCTGGAATGGTAGGCCGACCAAGCAACGCCGTTCAACCCCATGAAGACTGTTCCGACCAGTTGAATTCGCACCAATTTGATAGTCAGCGATTGGGTCACGCAACTGAATCCGGGGACGGTCCAGGGAACCCACTCGGCGGCTGTGATGAAAAGAAGCAAGACCAAAGCGCCCAATATGAGCCCGATTCCCTGAAAAAAATTCCAGGCCGCCTTCTGAAAATTGTCCCTGTTTTCAATGGATAAAAGCGGCACAAGGACTTGGGTCATGGATCCGGCCACAACAGCCAATAAAATCTGAGGGACCGCCATTGCTGCAAACAGGGCATCGGTCTCGAGTCCCGGCCCAATGGCTGTCAGAACATACCATTGATAAAAAAACGCCAGCAGGACATTGATCCCTGCTAAACATCCCAGTGTAACTGCTAACCGCAATCAGCCCCCAAAACCGCCATGTCCCTGACTCACCCGAATGTCAATACCCGCTGCTTTTCGATCTCTCTCACTTCACTGTTTTGTAATGAATTATTACCTTTCGTAATACAGCGCAAGCAAGCCGTCCATGAATCAATTCCATATACATCGTTTCAATATCCCTCAGTAGCCGCTCTTCTGAAAAATGCTGTTTCACAAAGGTTCGTGATTCCCTGACCAGGGCCTCTCTTTTGCCCGCATCCATATCAGCCAGGTATGCCAGGCCCTTGGCAAACCCTGCGGCATCTTCCTTTCGGCACAGGATACCCCTCGTGCAGACGACAAAATCTCCGGGTGCGGGGTGCCCGTCTGTTGATCCTAAGAGATCAGACACACCGCCCGCGTCGGTCGCTATCACCGGGGTGGAGGCGGCCATGGCCTCAATGATGGAAACCGGTGTTCCCTCATTCATGGAGGTCAGGCTCAGGATATCCAGATCGGCATAGACCTCGGGGAGATCCCGCCGCCAGCCGCAAAACCGGACGTATCCAGACAGGCCCTTTTGCCTGACATGCCCTTCGAGCAATGTCCTCAACTCACCGTCGCCCACCACCACAAACTGGACCTTAATACCAGGATGATCCTCAAGAAAAATCCGCGCTGCATCGAAAAACAGCTCATGTCGTTTTACCGGCACCAGCCGACCGACGATGCCGACAAGGAGGGTATCATCACTCACCCCGAGGCTTGATCGGAACCGTCCCTTTAATGCATCGCTTTCCAGAAACGGTCTCAGGTCGAACCCCAATGGAATGATCTGAATCTTGCCGGCTGGGGCAATGCGGAATTTCTCTGAAAGGTCCTGTTTCTGCGTCTTGCTGATGGACACAATCACATCTGTCTTCATGGCCAGCAGTCGCTCGATCCAGATGAACATGAGCGATGTAGCGGGGCTGAAATACCCCTCAAACACATGCCCGTGAAAGGTATGAACCATCTGGATGTTCTTCCCTCTCAAAAAGTTGTACAGGATGACGGCGATCCGGGCGCTTGTCCCGGCCTTGGCCGTGTGGGTATGCACAATGTCAGGGTCTTCCTGTCGGAGAATCTTGAGGATCTTAAGAAACGCCTTGATATCCATTAATGGACTGATTTCTCTCTGAAGCTCTCTGATGATGATCGGTTTTGCTGACCGTGAAGACCCATTAAAAAGATAGCTCATATCTCCTTCCTGCGAAGTAATCCTGCCGGTAACGAGGATGGATCTGAATCTGTTACGATCCAAACCGGTGGTCAACAGATGCACATGGATGGAAGGACCGCCTATATTAAGGCGTGCTATAAACCGGACCACCTTTATCCGATCGTCCGATCTGCGCACGCTGATACCCCTGGCATGATGCGAGGGCCTTTCAAGGCCCTGAAATAGTCTGCCGACAGATTGAAACGCCAGAACGAATAGAAGACGATAAACAAGCCCCCAATAGACGATCGGGGTCAAGAATGAATGGGGTCTTTGGGTGTATTTTTTAAAAAGACGATAAATGCTCCTGTGAAACTCGACAACCGAACGAACCACGTTTTTTCCGCTGCTCACCCCCACATAATGAACAACGGAAGGCTGGGGAAAATAGACGACCCTCCATCCACCCAGCCACATCCGCCTGCACCAGTCGGC
>CAYPDL010000056.1:0-26279 GCA_964409475.1 uncultured Desulfobacteraceae bacterium
TCGTTCCTCGAAGAGGGGTGAAAAAGTGGAGATAGAAAATCAGTTTGAACTTATACCAGAGGAAGGCATAAAAGCATAGACGTCCCCGTTATGGCCCCCATTGGTATGTGAGATGTACGGCCTTTTCATGAGGAGCGACTGAGTTGTTAAGCAACTACACCTCCAGTTGTTGGCACAATGCCTCAAAATCAGATGCCTCCAAATCAAAATGGGTCTCGGTCGGCTGCTCAAAACCTTCAGCCATGTTGTCGTCTTCCGGCACCTTTACTAAGGCGGTATGCAGTCCGGCAGCCCGGGCCGCGGCCAGATCGCCTTCATGGGCTGCGACCATCATGGCTTCCTTGGGTTTCATTCCCAGAAGACGGGTCCCCTTCAGATAAGCCTGCAGGGAAGGCTTATAGTAGCCCAGAAATTCGCATGACAGGATGCCGTCCCACTGCACCCCCGCTTCCTTTGAACTGTTGACGATGCTTTCCCAGCTCAAGATCGTGAGCACCACCACCGTGTATCTGTTTCGCAATCGGTTGATGGCTTCCGGCGCACCGGGAAAGGTTTTGAGGTGATGCCAGGTGGATTTTACCAGGGACATACGATCAATGGCGGCCAGCAGCGGGTAGGTGGTTGACAGGTTTTCCAGTGCCCGCAGATGCATGTCATCCGAATTGATCCATGGCAGGTTGCCGTGCCTCACCTGGGTGTGGATTTTGAACATTTCCCCCCGCCAATCATTGGCAAAGGCTTCACTGTCAATGGCTTGGCCCGTTTCATCGGCCAATTGCTGAATGTTTTCGCGTGCCGTATTTTTCCAATCAAATACGGTTCCCCCTACATCAAAAAACAATCCTTTCACATGGTCCATGAGGCCTCCAGTGCGTTTTGCCCGCCGTTTACGGTAACGGAGCTCAAAAAAGCCTTTCTCGTCGTCACGCGCACGTTATCCTATTTACCATAACCACCGAGCAGAATGGAACAAATTTTTCTGATGGATCTCGAACCGGCAGAACTGTTTTCCACATCCGGGTTCTTTCAATACAACATGATACGAGACTGTTTTGAGCGGTGTCGTCCCAAAAATTGAAACGCTTCATCAAGCGACATCGTGCTTCCTTTTTTCTTGCCTCACAAGCCCAGACTCGGTATGGTTTAGGCCCCAAAAGTGAGTCTCTATTACCTCACCCACTGACTGCGGTGGGCGGCCGGGAACTGTACCATGCAGAATGCGACAGCCCCTCACGGAAACAAGCGGTATGACTCCCCATGGGTATCCCTCAGTTTAGGGAAAGTTGGGCCGAACCGCATTGGCAGGCAGACAGGTGAAACAGCACACTGAGATAACGCCCCTTGATGGGTGGATCAGGGATAAGATAGGGTTTGGTCCCGGGCAATGCCTGAATGCTTCCGATCTGCTCCGTTATCGGACAGGGGACCTGGCCCGGTTTCTGCCGGAACCCTGCCTGTGCGGCAGTTCGCTGCGACGCCTGGGAAGGGTCAAGGGTCGTATCGCCGGCAGGGTTCAACTGAGTGAAGGGGACATTTTAACGCTGCCCGATATGGATGAGGTCTTATTCAAGGTCCCCGGGCTGTTATAGACTATCGGGCCGAATTGAGCCGTCTGGATGGAAAAGACTGTCTGAGCATTGAGGTCCATACGGTTTCCGAAACCGTGCCTGAACGCGTGCGAGACGTCGAATCATGCCTGATGACAATCCCCTCTGTGCAAAAGGCGGCGACCCAGGGCCGATTGCTACTGGGGCCCATATGCTTCAGTCTTTCCGGTTGGCCGACAACCGGGACCATCAAGCGCATGCTGATCGACAGGAGACAGAAGCGTGTCTGATGTGCAACAAATCTCCGTTGATTTTTTATTGACACCGCCACCCTCGCGGAATAGTCTCTTATGTCAATATCGACAGAATAGTCCATTCGGGGTTTTGACGGCTATTCATATGCCCACATTTTTTTGCAATCGAGGAAACCCTCTATGAATATGGGACAGTATCCTCTTGATGAGTACAAGGTGCTCGTTGAATCGTTCCACGGCAGCCTCGCCCCCGGGATGCTCATCGGCGGCATGATGGTGGATGCGGCCCTTAAGAGGCTGAACACGACCCAGCTGTACGATGCGATTTGCGAGACGTCGAGCTGCCTCCCCGACGCCATTCAACTTCTCACGCCATGCACGATTGGCAATGGATGGCTTCATATTGTCGACTTGGGACGTTTCGCCTTAACCCTTTATGAAAAGGACTCCGGCAGGGGGGTTCGGGTGTTTCTCAGTGCGGACAAGACGGCCCAATGGCCTGAGGTCAGGAACTGGTATCTCAAGCTCAAGCCAAAGAAGGAGCAGGTCTGGGAGGCGCTCACTGATCAGATTTTGGAGGCAGGCGCCAGCCTTTTTGGGTTTCAGGATGTCGAGGTGCTGCCCGTTTTCCTGACCAAGCGGAGCAAGGGAGAGATCGCGCTCTGCCCTGTCTGCGGAGAGGCATATCCGAGCAATCACGGAACCGTATGCCGCGGTTGCGGGGGGCAGTCTCCTTATATTGGGCCAGGCCAAAACCGCGCCGGTGAGAATCGAGAGTAACTCTCGTTGCAGAAAACGCATGCATACGAACAAACATGACCGATATTTCTTATTCTAAAAAGCCTTTGCACTGTCGAGCAGCAGGGTGACCGGGCCGTCGTTGATCAGTGACACGGTCATCATCTCCTGGAACCGGCCCGTTTCCACATGGACGTTTTTTTCTTTCAGGAGACGGATGAAATGCTCATACAGGTCTTTTGCCTTTTCGGACCGGGCGGCATGGGCGAAAGAGGGCCTGCGTCCCTTGCGGCAATCGCCCCACAGGGTGAACTGAGAAACGACCAGGGCCGCGCCGCCGGTATCCATCAGGGATAGATTCATGGCCCCCGCTGCATCAGAAAAAATTCTCAAATAGGCTATCTTATCGGCCAGGTAAAGGGAGCCTTTTTCAGTGTCGTCTTGCCCTATTCCCAGAAAGATAAGGAGTCCCGGGCCGATCGTCCCCACCACACTCCCCTTGACTTCCACCCTCGCCTCTTTTACCCTTTGAACCACAGCTCTCATGGCAAACCCTAACCCGGACAAGCCGGAACCAAAAAGGCCTCACACGGAGACACCCCAGTGAAACAACCAATGTGAATGGTTTCACGGGGCAGGCAGAGACACGGAGATTTTCTTAGAAAAATACTCTTGTTGTGCTTTTCCTCTGTGGGCTCTGTGGCTTTGTGTGGTTGAATTGTCATTTTTTTTATAACTTTAGGCACTTCCTTCTGATGAAACCTTCCATCATCCTGATCAATCCCTGGATTTACGACTTTGCGGCCTACGATCTCTGGTCCAAGCCGCTCGGCCTTCTGTATCTTGCGGGATATCTCAGAGACTGGGGGTGCCATGTCCACCTGATCGACTGCCTGGACGTGCATCATCCGCAGATGAAAACAGATAGACCTTTAACCCAGCCCAAACGGCGGTCATACGGGACCGGCAAGTTCTGGAGGGAAGTCGTTGCCAAACCTCGGCCTCTGCAGGATATCCCGAGGCCTTACAGCCGCTACGGTCTGTTGCCTGAGATATTTGAACAGGAATTGAGAAACGTGGTCTCTCCTTCTGCCATCCTGGTTACATCTCTCATGACGTACTGGTACCCAGGCGTCAGAGAGGCCATTCGTCTGGCCAAGGACATCCATCCCGGCGTTCCTGTTATCCTTGGAGGCATTTACGCGCGGCTGTGCCGCGAGCACGCCGGCATGAGTTCCGGGGCGGACAGGGTGGATTCAGGCCACGGGGTTGAATTTCTTTCGGCCGCCCTGAATGAATGCGGCATTCATGTGCCGGCAAACCACGGCGATAACCGGCCCCCAGCATACCCTGCATTCGACCTCCTGACAGAAATCGACTATGTCTGCATCATGACATCCTCGGGATGTCCCTACCGCTGTAAATATTGCGCCAGCCATTTCCTCTATCCGGAGTTTTGCAGAAGGGAACCGGGTGAGGTCCTGGAAGAAATCGTTTACTGGCACAGGGCTTTTGCCGTCCGGGACTTCGCCTTTTATGACGATGCGCTCCTGGCGGCGTCGGAGAGCCATGCGGGGCCGCTCCTCGAAGGCCTTGCACGTCTCGACCTGAATCTGAGATTCCACACGCCCAACGCCCTTCATGTACGCGAGATTACCGGTGAAATCGCCCGTCTGATGCGCCGAACCGGTTTCAAAACAATCCGTCTCGGTCTGGAAACCTCGGATATGCCGCTTCACCGGGACCTGGACAACAAGGTCTCGACAGGGGATTTTGAACGGGCCATGCATCACCTTCAAAAGGCAGGTTTTTCTCCCCATCAGATCGGCGCTTACATCCTGATCGGGTTACCGGAACAGGATGTGGATTCGATTGTGCAGACTATCCGTTTTGTCGGAGGCAATGGGGCTCTGCCTTATCTGTCAGAATACTCCCCCATTCCCCATACAGCCCTCTGGGAAAAGGCGGTGGCCTTTTCCCGGTATGACCTCTCGTCGGACCCTCTGTTTCACAACAACACCCTGTTGCCCTGCTGGGACGAACACCGGGAAAAAGAGCTTCCCCGGTTGAAGCGACTGGTCTCAGAGATCCGTGAGAGGTATCGGCATGGGAAGGCGTTAGGCGCAAGGCATTAGGGCAAGGCGTCAGGCGTTAGGCGCAAGGTACGGAAATTGCGGCGAACAGCCTATCGTCCCAGCATCATTCAATTCCTCAATCCCTGAATTTCTCAACCGGTAATGTCGTCATGCCCTGTTGATCAGACCTGCGGCATATCCTGCCCCGAAACCGTTGTCGATGTTGACGACCGTAACCCCGGCCGCACAGGAATTGAGCATCCCCAACAGGGCGGCGATCCCCTGGAAACTGGCGCCGTAGCCAACACTGGTGGGCACTGCAATGACGGGCTTGTCCACCAGACCCCCCACCACGCTCGGCAGTGCCCCTTCCATTCCGGCGGCTACGACAATAACCGAGGCCTTCGTGATCCTTTCCCAGTGGCCCAGAAGCCTGTGCAGGCCGGCCACACCCACGTCATAGACGGTATCGACCTCGTTGCCCATGAAGCGCGCCACCACCACGGCCTCCTCTGCGACCGGTATGTCAGATGTCCCGGCCGTCATAATCAGGATGGTCCCTCTCCCCGAGATCTGGATCGGCTGTCGGATCAGGGTCAGCATCTTTGCGGTCTCATGATAATCGCTCTCTGGAAACCGGCGCTGGATCTCCGCCGCCTTTTCAGGGGAGAGCCGCGTCACCAACACGTTCTCTTGCTGGGAGAGCATCTGTTCCATGATCCGGATGATCGCAGACACCACCTTGCCTTGGCCGAAAACGACCTCGGACAGGCCTTTCCTGAGGGGTCGATGATGGTCGACACAGGCAAATCCCAGGTCCTCGAACGGGAGCCGTTTAAGTCGCTCAAGCGCGTGGTCGACCGTTACCTCCCCCCTGGCGAGGCGATTCAGTAGATTTGTGAGTACATCCTGATTCATGATCCTTAGTGCCTCGTCATCGCAGACTTCCTAAATAAGCCCTTTCTCCTTCAGAAAAGACATGGAGCGGTGGCCGATGCTGGTGACCCTGCTCAGGGCCTGGGTGAGATGGACGACAGAATCCGGGGCAACGCCCGAATGAATCATGACCATCGCCTGATCCAATATCGGCTCGATATCATCCCAGGCAGGATCCCCTGTGATCCTCTTGGCGAGTCTTATTTCTTGAATCATCATATCGATCTTCATCCGAATGGCCTTTTCCGCGCCCGGCTTTTCAGGAACGGGAAGACCGCTTAGGAGTTCGAGTGCCTGGGAGGCCCAGATAATCCCTGATTTCGCCTTTTCGCTCTGCGAAAAGGCCATGATTGCCTCTTGTTCGTTCATGTGTGTATTATCTCCTTAGACTAAAGCCCTATTCCTTCCATCCGTGAACCCCCACCAGGTCTACAAAACGGCAGCCGCCCAGATTATCTTGGGTATAGGTCCCCTTTTTCTTCGTCACCCTTAGCAGTTCCTGGCTATATTTGTTGCCGATGGGGATGACGAGACGGCCGTCCTCAGCTATCTGATCCAGCAGCGGCAGCGGAATTTTGGGCGCCCCTGCAGTGACGATAATGGCATCATAGGGAGCGTATTCATCCCAACCCAATGTGCCGTCAAAGGCCTTGAATAGGATATTGTGATAATTCAAATCGGCCAGAAGACTTCTTGCCTTGACCATCAGGGGCCTGATCCTTTCAACCGTGTAAACCCTGTCAGCCAGTTTGGCCAGGATGGCGGTCTGATATCCGCTCCCTGTGCCGATTTCCAGCACCTTTTCATTCCCTTTAAGAACCAGTGCCTCGGTCATGAGGGCCACAATAAAGGGTTGAGAAATAGTCTGGTTGTGACCGATAGGCAACGGGTGATCATTGTAGGCCTCTCCCACCAGGGCCTCCTCCACAAATAGATCCCGACGGACCTCTTCCATGGCCTCCAGGACCCTTGGGTCTTTGATCCCCCGGGGAATCAACTGGGTCTTGACCATTTTTCCCCTGGCAAGTCGGTAATCGTGGTTGAGGATCATTTGTGCCTCTCAAATTTAGTCACTTATTTGGAAGAACCATAACACATTATCGCTGAAAATGTAAACTTAAGAAGGGTATGACCTATCCCAGTCCAGGCTTGACAACTACCTGAGCGGGTGATAAGTTCCCAGCCTTCCTATCGTAATTCATTAGCGCTATACCCGCATCAATATACGGGGCAGGGGGATCTGATGAACTTTCAGGAACTGATCATGGCCCTTGGGACCTATTGGGCCGATTATGGTTGCGTGATCCAGCAGCCGTACGATCTTGAGGTGGGGGCGGGGACGTTCAGCCCGGCGACGCTGCTGAGGGCGCTCGGCCCGGAACCCTGGTCTGTGGCCTATGTGCAGCCCTCGAGACGTCCCACGGATGGGAGATACGGCGAAAATCCGAACCGGTTGGGACACTACTACCAGTATCAGGTGATTATCAAGCCGTCGCCCATTGATATCCAGGATATCTATCTGGCGAGTCTGAAATTCTTGGGGCTGGATCCCCTGGAGCATGATATCCGGTTTGTGGAGGATGACTGGGAATCACCCACCCTTGGTGCATCGGGGCTGGGATGGGAGGTCTGGCTGGACGGTATGGAGATTACCCAGTTTACCTATTTTCAGCAGGCGGGGAGTGTCCGGCTGGATCCCATCTCCGTAGAGATCACCTACGGTTTGGAACGGATCGCCATGTACCTTCAGGAGAAGGAGAACGTGTACGACCTCATGTGGAACCGGCATGTGACCTACGGCGACGTCCACAAAAAGGGGGAGTGGGAACTTTCCACGTACAATTTTGAGTTGGCCGATGTGAAGATGCTCTTTCAGCTCTTTCACCTGTACGAGGCAGAGGCCATGAAGGTCGCTGAGCAGGGTCTGACGCTGCCGGCCTATGATTACTGTCTCAAGTGCTCTCATACCTTTAATATTCTCGATGCAAGGGGAGCGATCAGCGTGACGGAACGGACGCGCTATATCGACCGCATCCGCAACCTGGCCCGTCTAGCAGCCAAGAACTATCTGGTCCAGCGGGAGGAGATGGGATATCCGTTGGGATTGAAAATTGAAAAATGAGAATTGAAAAATGGTAAGATGCCGGGATATTGGGATGCTGACTGAACGCGGAGCTCGGAACGCGGAACAAGGGAAGCTGAAGACAACCTCATGACCACACATGACAACCTCATGATCACGTATGACAGCGAAGCGAATGGCAAGCGAATGAAGGCGCCGGAGGCGTAAGGCGCAAGGCTCAAGGCGCAAGGAACATAACGGAAAACGAGAAACGGGAAATGGCGACTGAACTGCTTTTGGAGATTGGAACGGAAGAGATCCCTGCCGGGTATCTGGCCGAGGGATTGGCGCAATGGCGGCGGCTTGTGGAGTCCTGCCTGAGTGAAAACCGGATAGAGATCGCAGATGGGGTGCAGACCTTTGGAACGCCAAGGCGTCTGGTCCTGATCGGGAAAGGCGTCTCCGAAAGGCAGACCGACCTCGTAAAAGAGATAACCGGCCCCCCCAAGAGCGTGGCCTATGACGGAGAAGGGAGACCGACCAAGGCGGCTCTTGGTTTTGCCCAGAAGCAGGATGTCTCCATTGAGGAGGTGCAGTGCGTTGAGACCCCCAAGGGGGAATACCTGTACGTCAAGCGTCTGATCCCGGGGAGGCCCACTGCCGATATCCTGACCGAGTCACTGCCCGGCCTGATTGCAGACATCCCATGGCCTAAATCCATGCGCTGGGGGGCAGTCGGATTTCCGTTCGTTCGGCCCATTCACTGGGTGGTGTGCCTGCTGAACGGCGAGGTCGTTCTGTTTGAGGTGGCCGGGGTGAAGAGCGGCGACACGACTCGGGGACATCGGTTCATGTCTCCTGGGCCGATACAGATCTCGGGGATTCAGGAGTATTTAAAGGAGATGGAACGGGCCTTTGTGGTGATTGATCCGGAGGAACGGGAGCGGGTTGTGCACGAGGTCGTCCAAACGGCAGCCGAAAAGGTGGGGGGCACGCCTGCCGATGATCCCGATCTGGTCGGCATAGTGGCCAATCTCGTGGAAACTCCCTCAGCGGTATGTGGTTCTTTTGATAGGTCTTTTTTAGATCTTCCCGATGTCGTGCTGATAACTGCCATGAGGGAACATCAGAAATACTTTGCCGTCTACGATCGTGAGGGCCGCTTGATGCCTAACTTTGTGGCCGTCAACAATACGGTCACAAGGGATGCATCGGTGGTCCAACGGGGCCACGAAAGGGTCCTTCGGGCGAGGCTGTCTGACGCGGCTTTCTTTCTGAAAGAGGACCGAAAAACGCCTCTTCTTCAGCGACTGGAGGGGCTCCGGCAGGTGGTGTATCAGGCCGATTTGGGGACATCCTATGCCAAGGTCCAACGATTCACAAGGCTTGCCGGACATATTGCGGGAAGAATTCTTCCAGGCGAGATCGATAATGTCAACCTGGTCGCAAGCTTGTGCAAGTGTGATCTAATTACCCAGATGGTGGGTGAGTTTCCATCACTGCAAGGTGTTATGGGGAAGGAGTATGCGCAATTGGAGGGGTATCCGGATGCCGTCTCCAGAGGGATATATGAGCACTACCTCCCCTTGAGGGCCGGCGGGGAGCTTCCCACATCCGGGATCGGTGCGGTTGTCGGGATCGCGGATCGGATGGATACGATCGCCGGGTGTTTTGCCGTGGGTCTCGAACCTTCGGGGAGCGCCGACCCGTTTGCCCTGCGGCGACATGCCCTGGCCATCATCCGTATCATCGAGGAGATGGGCTGGGATCTATCCCTTAACGAGCTGACAGAGGAGGCATTGTCCCTGTTGAACAAGGAGGTCCGGTTTGACAAGGACCAGGTCTTTTCCAAGGTCATTTCTTTTGTGAGAGAGCGCTACAAGCATATGATGTTGGGGGCGGATTATTCCGGTGATTTGGTAGATGCCGTTATTTCTGCCGATTTTGACCGCATTCAAAGACTGCGACCCAGGATCGATCAACTTAAGGGGTTCGCTGCTGAATCCGAGGAATTCCCGCAGTTGTGTCTGACATTCAAGCGCGTCAGCAACATCCTCAAGAAAGAGGAGACGACTTTTAAGCCGGACCCGACCCTGTTTCGGGAGGAGTGCGAGACGGCTTTGTGGGAGACCTTTCAGTCGCTCAAGGATGAGATTTATCACTCCCTTGAACAAGAGGCCTACCTGGATGCCCTGAGGCTGATGGCAACGATCCGAAAACCGGTGGATAACTTCTTTGACGGGGTGGAGGTCCTGACAAAAGATGATCAGATCCTGAGAGAAAACAGGGTGGGAGTGTTGCAGCAGATAGCCGGACTCATGCTCCTTTTTGCTGATTTTTCCAGATTTTCCATTTGAAATGCCTAAAATTACAACTGCCTAAACTGCCTAAAGCTGGAAGGTATCAGCTCAATATTTAGAGGTGTCAGCCTTTTACTTACCCACTGGATATCGAGCGATGAAGATTTTTTCGTAACTTTAGCTCACTTTAGTCACTCTTCCTTTGGTTTCTTGATGAGCAGGTAGAGCTCTCCTTCATGTTTTAGATGGCCCGCCGCGGTTTCGGCATAGAGGCCGCTGCCCCAGAAGATATCCGCTCTGCCTGCCCCTCTGATGGCGCCCCCGGTATCCTGGTTCAAGACAAATCGGGAAAATTCGTTCCAGCCTGTAATCTCGCCACGGCTATTGATGGACGGTTTTTTGCACGAAATAAAGGCTAGTGCACCTTTTGGGAAGAGCCTCGCATCCAGGGCCAGGGACCTGCCGGGTGTCAGGGGGACGCGGATGTTCCCTAAAGGACCTGTTGACAGACGCTGAAAAAATACGTAGGAAGGATTGTAATAGAGCACATCCTTTACTATTTCAGGATGTTCTACGAGATATCTGCGGATAGCCTGCATGGAGATTTCTTCCATGCTCAGAAGGCCTTTGTCAACCAGGCGTCTGCCGATGCTTCGATAACCCAGGCCGTTGGACGCGCTGTAGCCCACATGGATGGTGCTGCCATCGCGCAACCGCAACCGGCCGGATCCCTGTATTTGAAGGAATGCAACGTCTACAGGGTCCTTCAGCCAGGCAATTTCCAGATCACGTCCCTTCAGGGCATTCTCTTCATCAATGTGATATCTCGAGAAATAGGGGATCAGCCGTTGCCCCTGGAGCCGGCCGACGATCCTTTCCCCTTTCAGCTCGGGTTTGAAGAGCGACAGGTCGGCGGTTATCAGATCGTCAGGCTGATTGTAGATGGGGTATTTGAAGGTATCGTCAGGGGAAAGGCCAGCCTCATAAACCGGCTCAAAATATCCAGTAAAGAGGACCTGATGGTTCCCTTCACGGCCGGTTGCCCGGAAGACCAGGAAGTTGTCCCTGATGGCTCGATTCAATTGCTCCGTATCAGGGTTTTCTGCCAACAACTTCAGAAATGCCTCCTGGCCTTCTTTGACTTGTTTGCAGCTAACTGCTTGATATCCATAGTAAAACAGCTTTTCCGGATCAAGCCGGTCCAGGTATTGGATATTCTTTTGTATAGCAGAGACAAGGGATCCCATGTCCATATCATCGCGGAATTCAGGATAGAAAAAGCGGACCGGCGCTAGGGCCTCCTCAGGATGTCGGGCTTCCTTTTCCAAAACGGGATGGCACGCAAAAAGAGTGATAGCGATGAACAGAAAGAGCAGCTTGAAAAATGTTTCTATGGTGGTCAGCATGGTTGCCTCAGGGGATAAAATACGCCCTGTTACATACTACAGATTGTTGATTTTTTCAAGTGGCGAGTGAACCTTTTCAAGGGCTCTGTGAGCCACAGCGCATGCCATCCAGTATATGTGTTTTTTTTGCCACATATTTAAACCCATGCCATCCCCATACTGTCCGTCAGCAAAATCTGGTGAAAACATTGTATTGTCTTTTCAATAGGATGTGTTCACCATTTGTTTATTGAATAGATATTGAATCCAGTGGCATGCTAATTGCTTGCCTGATATAGATAGTTAAAGGCCAGATGTAAATGCCTCTAAGCATTAATATTGAAGGAGGTAAACGCCTTGCTGCGCCACTACGAACCAGAGAAGCACGTTACGCTTCAGCTTACAGGGTCCAGGTTTTCAGTATGCCCGTCGGGACATAAATGAAATGTGAGGCATCTTTCCCCCGTTGAGGCGCCGGTTTTTTTGAATATTTGAATGTGAGAGCTGAACTCCCAGCCTGAAAGGGGAGTATATCTTAAGGAGACGACTGTGGATTACAGACAGCGTACGTTAAAGGGTGAGATCGGTTGTACCGGAATCGGCCTTCACACGGGTGAAAAGGTCAGAATCAATATCAGGCCTGCTCCATGCGATACGGGGATACGTTTCGTGAGAACAGACCTGTCCGGCCACCCGATGATCGAGGCGCGCTTCGAAAACGTATTCAATACGACCTTGGCGACGAGCATCGGTTTGAATGGGTGCAGGATTTCAACCATTGAACACCTGATGGCGGCCTTTTACGGTCTGGGTATAGACAATGCCGTGGTAGAACTGGATGCCCCTGAAGTGCCGATTATGGATGGGAGTTCGGCGCCCTTTGTATTTCTCCTGAAGAGCGCGGGAATCAAAGAACAGAAGGCCCCAAAACAGTTCATTGTGGTGAAAAAGACACTGAAGCTAGATGATGGCGACCGATCCATCTCTGTCCACCCATCAAAGGAACTCAAAATCACCTATATGATCGATTTCCAGCACCCCCTGCTGAGAAATCAGGAATATGTGCTTCGGTTTTCCGGAGGCGACTTTGTCAGAGAAATCAGCAGCGCAAGGACCTTCGGCTTTCTGAGGGATGTGGAGACCCTCAAGGCAAACGGGCTTGCCAAAGGGGGATCCCTCGATAATGCGGTGGTGATTGATGATTTTAGGATCCTCAACCAGGATGGACTCAGATTCGAAGACGAGTTTGTCAGGCACAAGATCCTCGATTTTATAGGGGACCTTTCTCTTATCCAGTTTCCCATTATCGGACACTTTGTTGTCAAGAAATCGGGTCATTTCCTGAACCAGCAGATGCTGGCGATGCTGATGAAGTCAAAAAAGCACTGGAAGGTATTTTCCTTTGTTACAGCAGAGGAATGCAGCAAAAATCGCGTAAGGATCCCTGCCTTCGGCGTACCGGAACTCGTTCCCGCCTGAACCAGCACTTTTTCCGGCCATCTCTTTTTTTGCATTCGTCCCCCCCCCTCTTCCTTAATGGGTCGGCCAGTGAGACAATGAGGATATATTCCTAATCGCTCAATTCGCACGGTCCGTTCCGTTAAGGCTTGCATTTTCAATATCGCTCGCTTATTATCTTCTTCTTAAAAATATTATGACTCAAGTTTCGCACCCTTCATTAGGCTATCATTTCAATAAATTTGGCATGATACGTCTATACGGGACGACTAAAACTCAATTTGGAAATAGCCAGCCCACGGACCTGATACCTCCCGGTCTGGAACGCGAAGGGGTGCGAAACTTGAGTTATGATATATCAACCCTGCATCCCTGTGAGGTGTCATCCGGTTCGCAGCCCGTTTCGACCCTGCTGGATCGTCTTGGTGGAAATGCGGTCGGGGGATCGGGTTTGACAGTTGACAGAATGCCCTGCAACATGAGCGAACAGCAGGGATATTGCTTTTTTGAAACTGGAAACGCGTACGCTTTTTTTATTGTCAGTGACACAGACCCTGCCGGACGCCTCGTCGGAACAAAAAAGGAGATGAGGAACAGCCTGTCTATGAGGAAGAGCCTGTTTTTTTATAAATATAAATATGTAACCGTTGCGCTGACCATATTGTTTCTTGTCGGCCTATTTTCGAGCAGGGCCGCATTGGCTGCAAACGCCCGGTTGACGGATATCGTGGTCACCAACACCCGAGATGATCTTATCGTCTATTTTAGTGTAGCCGACTGTTTCACCGATGATATGCAAAAGGCCATTAACAACGGAGTCAGTACGACATTCACCTTTTTTGTGAAACTCTACGAGGTCCGGGACTGGTGGTGGGATAAAAACATCGCCGACTTCAAGGTGAGTCACGAGATCAAATATGACAGCCTGAAAAAGATCTATATTCTCAGTCTGTCATCATCCGATGACAAGGTGACGTATGTAAAGGATTTCGAAGAGGCCAAGAAGCTGATGTCCGAGATTGTGGGCCTCAAGGTCACGGAACTTCGAAATCTTCAAAGAGGAAACCGTTACCAGATCAGCATGATGGCCGAACTGGACAAGATCAGGCTCCCCTTTTATTTTCATTATGTCTTTTTCTTCCTCTCCTTGTGGGATTTCGAGACCGATTGGTATACAGTAGACTTCAGGTATTGATCCATCGGAGGTTTCGGTCCAGGCTCTGTCACATTCATCCATTCCGGTGTCATGAAAGACTATTTAGAGGCTGAAAGACAAGATCTCAGGAGGCGACGCAGAGAAAGATATCTGATTATTTTCCTGGGTGTGGTAATATCTTCTTTGATTTACCTGGGGATGCGTATCTTTCACCTGGGACAGGCCCTTCCTTTTTCGAGCAGCATTCTCGCGTTCGCCCTTATCAATATTAATGTAATCCTGCTCCTTCTCCTTCTTTTTCTCACGGTCAGAAATCTAGTCAAACTTCTTTTTGAGAGAAAAAAGAGCATCATGGGCGCCAAGCTGAGGACGAAGCTGGTCCTGGCCTTTGTCACCCTTTCCCTGCTCCCCACGGTCATCCTTTTTTTTGTGTCGGTCCAGTTCATCTCTTCATCGATTCAATACTGGTTCAGCCTTCAGATTGAACGATCATTGAAAAATTCCCTGGAGATAGGCCAGGATTATTACAAGGATATTGCAGATGGAAGCCTCTCCTTTGGCAATATTCTGAGCCGCATAATTACCTATGAGGGATATCTGATCCCGTCAAGAAAAGACAGCCTCACCAAATTTTCGGATGAGAAGCGGAAAGAATTCGGTCTGGCTTCGGTCCAGATTTTCTCGGGGGAGTTGACCGTAGAGGCCGTATCCAGGGACCACAGGATTGATTTGACCGCATTCAAGGGCCCTGGAGCAGACATCCTGAAAAGCGCTATCGAGAAAGGCACAGACACCTATACCATCCAGTCATCACCCCATGGAGATCTTGTCAGCGGCATTGTGCCGATTTTTTCGAGGACGGAATCAAAGGCTGTGGTGGGCCTTGTCGTGACATCGGAATTTGTTCCGGGCGCATTCGTAAACCGGCTTCAGGCAATTTCAAAGGGCGTTCAGGAGTACCGTCAATTAAAGATGCTCCGGACACCGATTCTGGCCAGCCACATGATCACCCTCTCTATTGTTACCCTCCTGATTATTTTTTCATCCATATGGTTTGGTTTTTATCTGTCCAAGGAGATAACGGTTCCCATTAAAGAACTGGCTGAAGGGACCCATCGGATTGCATCGGGCGACTATAATTTTTTCATTGATTTGGAGACAAAAGATGAAATGGGCATGCTGGTCAACTCGTTCAATAAAATGACGATGGATCTTAAGACGAGTAAGAACCGGCTCGAGGCGGCCAACAAGGAACTCGTTGCCAGCAACCTCGAACTGGAACAGAGACGGCTTTACATGGAGATTGTCTTGGCCAATGTGGCGGCGGGCGTCATTTCTGCGGATGCCCATGGGAAGATCCTGACCATCAACAAGTCCGCTGAGCGGATGCTGGATATCCGGGCCGGAGAGATTATCGGGAAAAGCTACAGGGAGGTCCTTTTCAAGGATTACCGCAAAATAGTTGATGATTTTCTGGGAGATGAGGGACTTCTTCATAAGGGTTACATGGAAAAGCAGATACGGTTGTCTGACGGGAACCGCCGCCTGACCGTTTTGGTTTCCCTGAATGTGCTTCGCGATGATCGCGGGAACTATTTGGGTCTCGTGGCCGTCCTCGAGGACCTGAGTGAAATCGAAAAGGCCCAGCGTATGGCCGCGTGGCGGGAGGTGGCGAGGCGTATCGCCCATGAGGTCAAAAATCCCCTCACGCCGATTCAATTATCGGCCCAGCGGCTCAAGAAGAGATACAGCAAGATGTTGGACAACGGCGAAGCAGGGGTCTTTCAGGAGTGTACGGGCATGATTATTACCCAGGTGGAGGAGTTGAAGCGACTGGTCAACGAGTTCTCCAATTTTGCCCGTCTGCCGGCCGCTAATCCCGTCCCGTCTGATATCACCAAGATCATCCATGAGGCCATAAGTCTTTACAGGGAGGCCCATAAGGATGTTCGATTCGTGTTTAAAGATTCAAAAGATGTTCCTATCTTCAATCTGGACGGAGAGCAGATCAGAAGGGTCCTGATCAATCTTTTCGACAACGCCATTGAGGCCATTAACGGCAACGGCGAGGTGGTGGTCGAGCTTCATTACGATGAGGTTCTCAAGATGGTGAGAATCGAGGTGATCGATAACGGCCGAGGGATCAGCCCGGAAAACAAGACCCGTCTCTTTGAACCTTATTTTTCAACAAAAAAGCAGGGGACAGGACTGGGCCTTGCGATTGTCAGCACCATCATCTCGGACCACGATGGTTTCATCAGGGTCAAGGACAATACCCCCAGAGGGACCCGTTTCATCATCGAACTGCCGGCCAGGGTCTGAGCGATCATGTTTATGTTTTTATATCATTTTCTATGGACCGTTGCCCTTGTTTTCCTGGCCCCTGTTGTCGGGTTGTTGTGTATTGGGCCTATGGCGCGGAGAGATCGCACAGGTATAGGTGGACGGCTCGTTGAGAGGCTGGCCTGGCGCCTCCCTAATCCCCCGCCCAATAAGGGGGGCATATGGGTACACGCGCTTTCTGTGGGGGAGGTGATCTCCTCGCTTCCATTGGTCGATCGTCTCGGCAGGGAATTCCCGGGCACGGGCATCGTCTTCACGGCAACTACCGCTACCGGGCTGACCATGGCAAGGGAAAAACTGGATGGGAGGGTCGGGGTTGTCTTTCCCATGCCTGCGGATGCCTGGTGGTGTTTTCGGAGGATGGTCGATTTTGTGAAGCCGTCGGTCTTCATTCTCGTTGAGACAGATATCTGGCCTGGCCTACTCGGCTGTCTGAAGCGTAAGGGCATTCAGAGCATCCTGGTCAATGGACGCGTTTCACCCCGGACCCTCCGCTTCTACAAAAGAGCGCCGTTTCTCGTTCGCAAGATGTTCGATCCGCTCCATGTATGCCTCATGCAGTCCGATCTGGACAGAGACAGACTCCTCATGATAGGGATAGATAAAAGGAAGATCATCACCGCAGGCAACATCAAATTCGACCGACAGATCGTCGCCATGGGAGAGGAAGAGCGTCAAGGATGGCTTTGCGCATTAGGCCTTGAATCCGAGGACCCCTTATGGGTCGCAGGCAGCACCCATCCGGGGGAAGAGGACGTTGTCCTCGATGCTTTCAAAAAGTTGAGATTTTCTTTCCCAAGGCTGCATCTGATCCTTGCGCCCAGGGATACGAGGCGCTCCGGCGATATCGTGACCATGGCCGGGGAAATGGGGATCAAGGCGGTTCTCAAGACCCAGGTTACGAAGAAGAGAACTGGGTGCAAGGAGCAAAGTGCAGAGGGCAGAGCGCAAATCCAGCTCGCAACTCCCCACTCGCAACCCTCCATGCCCCGTGCCCCGTGCCCCATGCCCCATGCACCTTCAGTAAACCATAATGGCTATGACGTGCTGGTCCTGGATACCATGGGTGAACTGGGGCGTATCTACGGACTTGGCAGCGTGTGCTTTGTGGGCGGGAGTCTTGCTCCGATCGGGGGGCACAACCTTCTGGAGCCTGCAAGTTTTGGCATCCCGGTCGTTTTCGGACCCCATACCCATAATTTCGTGTCCATGTCAGCGGCCCTATTGGAGGCAGGGGGCGGACGCCGGGTCCACAACGGCGATGAACTATACACGACCCTGAAGGCCTTCCTGGAGGATGGGGAGATGCGCACAGGGGCCGGGGCGAGGGCCAGGGCATTTGTAGAGAGAAACCGGGGGGCGCTCGAAAGGGTCCTCTGCCATGTGAAGGGTGGCATGGCGCAGGGGGCATAGGGCAATAGGATTTGTGATTGGCGATTTATCCCGCTTGCAAGCGGGATTGATTGAATAACGGCTTGAAAACAAGGTGATGCATACCCGGAACCCCAAGAACTTTTTTTTGAAGGCTATAGCCGCAAGGCGTCATCCTTTACCGCATGGAGCATAAGCCGTGCCTGACTGGTCGAGGATCCATCGAGAAAAAAGATTGGGTCCGTGGACGCTTCCGATGGCCCTCTGTTCTGCCATTTACGGGCTTGGGGCGCGGTTGCGCCTGGGTGCGTATGCAACGGACATTTTCAGGGGAAAAACCCTTCCCGGTTTTGTCGTAAGTGTTGGCAATCTGAGCGCGGGCGGGACCGGCAAGACACCGGCGGTCGTCATGTTAGCTCAATGGGCCATCGGTCAAGGCCTCCGGGCAGCTGTTTTATCAAGGGGTTACGGTTCACAAGGCCATCAGGATATTTTTGAGGTGTCTGACGGGCAAGGGAAATACGCCGATGTGCGCATGGCCGGCGATGAACCCTCTCTAATTGCAAGAGCGGTCCCGGAAAGTCCCGTAATTATCTCCAGGAACCGGCACCGGGCAGGCATCTATGCCTACAAGAGGTTCGGCTCTGACTTTTTTATCCTGGATGACGGGTTTCAGCACCTGCAACTGGAGAGGAATCTTAATCTAGTCCTGATGGACGCCACGGATCCCTTTGGCAACGGTCATCTGCTGCCGTGGGGTCCTCTCAGAGAACCGTTGAATCAGCTAAGCAGGGCGGACGCCTTTATCCTGACCCGGTTCAGCAGAGGACAGAGCGTAGAGGGCGGGGTGAGCGGTATAAAGAGGAGCGTTGGGCAGGAAGCGCTGCACGCCGTGCCTCCCGTGGAGAAGACCCTGGCAGTTTTGAAGGAGAAATTCCCCTCGGCACCTGTTTTTCGTGCGGATCATTGCCCGGACAAGGTTGTTTTCCCGGCTACAGGCGAGGCCCATGATGCCGGTTTCTTGAAGAAAAAGGGCGTAGTGGCTTTTGCAGGTATTGCTCACCCTGAATATTTTAAGGAGTTGCTGGTTGCATTGGGCGTGGATGTGATCCGGTTCAGGGGATTCAGGGATCACTGCGCGTTTACCAGGAAGGACCTGGAAGATATGATCCACTCAAAGGAAGCCGCCGGTGCTCACTATCTCCTGACAACGGAAAAGGACTGGATGAGGATTGCACCTTTTGCGCCCGGTTACGGCGACCTGGCCTATCTGCGTATCCGATTCAACCTGATGCCGGACCAGGACGGGCTTTTCAGGATGATCTTAGATGGCCTCAAAAAATAGGCAAGCCGTTTCTACATTGACCTACTGGGCAATGTATGGGGGAGTGTGGCTCCTCTCAGTGATTCCCATCCGTATCGGACAATCGTTCGGACGGATACTGGGGAGGGTGTTGGCAGGGGTGCTTAAGCGGCGGATCACGTCCTCCCTGAATAATCTTCGATATGTCTTCGGGGACACCATGCCCGAGGCTGAGTTGATTGGGCTCAACGGCAGGATCATCGCGCATTTTACCCAGATGCTCTTTGAGGCGCCCCATATCCTCAGGTTGAAACCGGGTAACCTGAGCCGGTATGTGGTGTTTGAAAATATAGACGCTCTGAGCCGTGCCGTGGAAAAGGGAAGGGGTGTTTTTATGCTGACAGGCCATTTCGGAAACTGGGAACTCATGTCCGCGGCAACGGCCCTGCGAGTTCGCGCCAGGAATGCTGTTGTGGTGAGGCCCGCGGATTTTGAGCCGGCCGACAGGTTGCTGACGACCCTCCGTTCCAGGTTCGGGACCGAAATCATCCCTAAGCGCCGCGCCATGAAGAAACTGCTGGCGGTAAAGAAGGAAAACAGGGTGATCGGAATTTTGCTGGATCAGAATGTGGCTTGGTACGAAGGGGTCTTTGTCCCATTCCTTGGCAAACCGGCCTGTACCAACAAGGGACTGGCCCTGGTGGCCTTGAGGACCGGCTCGCCTGTCATCCCCATATTTTCGGTAAGGCAGCCAGATGGGAGGTACCGCATCATTTTTGAAGACGAGGTGGTCTTGAAGCGGACTGGAGACAAGATAAAGGACACCGAGGAAAACACGGCACTCTTTAATCAGATTATTGAAAAATATGTCCGCAGATACCCGGAGCACTGGTTCTGGTTTCATAAAAGATGGAAGACCAGACCGTACTGCCCGATCTCGAAACTGGATACTTGATACTGGATGCTGGATACTGGATGCTGGATTTTCGAAGTTTGGAGTTACGAGTTTAGAGTGCCTAAAGTTTATAAAGGAAGAATTGCGATTTCAATTTTTAACTCCACACTTCATGGCTTGATGCTTTCAGCTTTGAGCTTTCAGCCTTAAGCCTTGTGCCGTACGCCTTGTGCCTTGCGCCTGACGCCTGGGAACTTATGAACCCAACAAACTCAACAAACTCGATAAACTCAACAAACCCGATGAACCCAACAGGATTAACCCCCCAATTTCCTGTTCCCAAGGTGTTGGGAGACAAAAGGATTGATCCATCAGAAATCAAACGGATCCTCGTCCGTGCCACCAACTGGGTGGGGGACGCAGTGATGACGCTCCCCGCCCTGGAGGCCGTTAGGGAAAACTTTCCTTCGAGTTCCATTGCTATCCTTGCAAAGCCCTGGGTGGCGCCGATATATGAACATCACCCGGCGGCGGACCGGGTCTTGGTATTTAGTAAGGGGGAGGGGGCCTTCAGCGGTTTGGGCGAGTTGATCCGGTGCATCCGTCTGATCCGCAGGAACCGGTTTGATCTGGCCATCCTCTTTCAAAACGCCTTTGAGGCGGCCCTTCTGACCTGCCTGGGGGGCGCGGGATTCAGAGTCGGTTACCGTACCGACGGGAGGGGCCTCCTGCTGACGCACCGGGTCCTTCGGGGCAAGGAGGTCCTCAAGGTCCACCAGACCGAGTATTATCTCTCCATATTGAGAGGAATGGGGTGGAGGGCAGAGAGCAGTGCCCCGAGGCTCTATGTTTCGGCAGCAGACAGGGACGCGGCAGAAACGATACTCTTGAAGCAGGGCATTTTTGAGGGTGGTTTTCTTTTGGGACTGGGCCCCGGCGCCATCTTCGGCGGTGCCAAACGGTGGCCTGCCGAACGATTCGCCGAGATTGGCGACACGGCTGCCCGGGAGTGGGGCGCCAGGATACTCATATTCGGAAGCGGCAGGGAAGCGGCTATCTGCGGCAGTGTTCGCGGCGCTATGCGAAGCCCGGCCCTGGACCTGAGCGGCCGCACCTCCTTGGGCGTGGCTATGGGTCTTATCAGCCGCTGTTCCTTTTTTGTAACCAATGACTCTGGGCTCATGCATATCGCTGCGGCCCTGAAGGTGCCGACCGTCGCCATATTCGGACCTACCGATCCGGTGGCGACAGGACCGTGGGGCCCCCACACAAGGATTGTCAGGCATGATACCTCCTGCGCCCCCTGTCTGAAACCGGAATGCACTGAGGATCACGCCTGTATGCTGGGGATCCGGGGAAAAGAGGTATGGGAGGCAATGGAAGCGCTTCGGGAGGAGATCCGTTGAAAAGGCCTGCGATTTTCATGGACCGGGATGGTACGGTCAACGAGCAGATGGGGTACATCAACCATATCCGACGGTTTGTCCTTTTGCCGGGGAGCGCTGAGGCCATCAGCCTATTGAATCAACATGGATTTCTGGCCATCATCGTTTCCAATCAGTCCGGTGTGGCCCGCGGATATTTCCCCATCGATCTGGTGTATGAGGTAAATGATCACATGGAGCGGTTGCTGAGACGGGAAGGGGCTGTTCTCGATGGGATCCTCTTCTGCCCGCATTACCCCGATGGAAAGGTCCCGGAATACAGCAGGTCATGCGACTGCAGAAAGCCGCGAACGGGTCTGATAGAACAGGCATGCCGGCAGTTTGCGATCGACATGCCAAGCTCTTATGTTATCGGCGACCGTTGCTCCGATATGGAACTGGCATCCAGATCAGGGCTGAAAGGGATTCTGGTCAAGACCGGCTATGGTCTCGGGGACCTGAAATACGTCGTGCCGGCCTCCCCGTATCAGCCTTTTCACGTGGCCGAAGATCTGCTTGATGCAGTGAGGTGGATTGTTGAGGGGAGTCCGGGACCCGAGGTCTGAGACAGCAGGTAAAATCCACATCCCGAGTTTAGACATTTATGGTATTTGTAACTTTAGTCATTTTAGGCATTTTATAATTGAATATTCTCATTGTAAAGCTGAGTGCCATCGGTGATGTGGTGCATGCGCTTCCCTTCCTGGAGTCGCTCCGGAAAGGGTTCCCCGGGGCGATGATCGACTGGGTGGTGGAGGAGGATTCCTCACAGGTCCTTGTCGGCCACCCCGCGCTAAACCGGGTCATCCTGTCTCGAAGAAAATCATGGCAGAGAAGGCTGATCAAAACGGGAAATCCGCTCTCTGTGTTCAGGGAGATGCTTGAGTTCTTAAATGAACTGAGATCGTTTCATTATGATCTGGTGATCGACCTCCAGGGGCTTCTTAAGAGCGGTGTTCTGGTCGCCCTTTCAAAGGGAAAGAGAAAGATAGGGATGGGTGGGTCACGGGAGGGGGCGGGACTCTTTTTGAATGAGCGGCCGATCGCGGTGGATTATGGCCAACACGCCATCGACCGATATCTCAGGGTGGCCGAAACCATCGGTTGTGATGGCGCCGGCCGAGGGGGGCGTATTCCGTACTCTGAGTCTGCCAAAATGTCCGTCGAGGAGGTCCTAGACCGCCACGGAATCCAAAATGGACCGCTTGTGGCCATCAATCCGATGGCCAAATGGCCGACCAAGCTTTGGGAGACTGAACGATTTGCCGTTCTGGCAAGGCGGATGCAGGAAGAATTGGGGTATGAGATCGTCTTTACCGGGAGCAGCAGCGACAGGCCTGTTATCCATGATATCGTTCGGAGGATGGCGAGCCCTCCTCTGAATCTGGCAGGCCGGACCAATTTGAAGGAGCTCGCCTATCTCTACACCCGGTGCAGGCTTCTGGTTACCACAGATACGGGACCCATGCACGTGGCGGCTGCCATGGGATGTCCGGTGGTGGCCCTGTTCGGCCCCACTGCCCCGTGGCGGACCGGACCCTACGGCAAGCGGCATAAGGTCATCAGGTCCGATGTGGGGTGCAGCCCATGTTTCAAGAAAAGGTGTGACCACATGACGTGCATGAAGGAGATACGTGTGGACCAAGTCTTTAGGGGCGTGCAGGAGGTTATGCAATAAATATGTAATGTTCGGAAAGACCGGCGATGGGTCGGTTGCCGATTCATTGATTGGGCCTTTGGGTTATAATATGAGGCCGGGTGTATTGATTCCGTATTCAGTCGAGAAAGGAGCAACGTATGGCCATAAGTAAAGAACTGCTGGATATTCTGGCATGTCCCAAATGCAAAGGGGACATTTATCTGACGGAGGCGGGGGACGGGCTCATCTGCGATCACTGTAAATTGCTGTATGAGATCAAGGACGATATCCCGATCATGCTGATCGACGAGGCCAAACCGATAGGCTCAAAAGAGGGATAGGCGCTGGGGCTCCTTGTAGTGGCGCCCTTCTGAAGGGAGTGGGCCCGTATCCGGGTGGCGATGAAGGCAGCATGTATAACTTTGAGTCATTGATTCATGAGGCCGTAAGGCGCAGGCAGGCGGCGTTAACCGTATCCGAAGTTTCCAGGGCGGTAGGTTCGCTTTATGAAGACGTTTGCATAGGGGGTGAGGTCGAAGAGGCGCTTCACGATCCCTTTTTCTCCCTTACCCTGTATGCGAAACACCATCTGACGGCTTGCGACGGGGGCAGGTCTGGAGTAGGTAGGGCGGGGCAGGACCTGGCCCTCCTCAGCCGGATGTTCCTGCGGATCCGCAGAGACATTGACCAGTGCTTCGGGAACCGTGGGGTCACCTGTGTGGATTTAGATGGCGATGCGACTCAGGAGCCTGCTGCGGGAGAGTGGTGCAGCCTTTGCGGGGCGTGCTGTCAGCTTTCCGGGACCGTCCCGGACCCCCCCCAGCCAGTCAGATATCCGGGCTACTGGTATGCATATATTGCAGGGGACAGTCCCCTCACTCAAAGGTTCTGCCCCTTCCTTTTTGAGCTTCCTCCCCGTGGGCTCTTTTTCTGCGCGATCCACCATGTCAAACCGCTCACCTGCCTCGCCTTTGGAAGAGAGGATTGCGAGGAAAAGCATCCCGGGATGGCCTTCTCAGCGCGTTAAGGATGAGGTGATCGCCATCAGAACCGCTTCCAGCACGCCCCCTCCGATGGCCAGGGCCTTGTCGGAGATGGTCCAGCAGCTTTCCCGGATATCCCGGGGATCCACATCGCCGCTTTTCAGGCCTTTCTCCACATAGATGCCGTCATGGAGCAATCCCCGCAGCATTCCGGAAATGGGCGCCGGAATGGGTGTATCCCCTGCATAGGCAACGATCTCTCCTTCCTCTACATGGGTGCCGATAGAGAGCATTCCCTTGAAAATTCCCGGTCCAGGCGCCCTGATCACGCGCTCAGCCCCAAATCCCTTAACTTCTCCGGGGATCCCGGTGTTGGGGATGGCCGATCCCTCCCAGATAACCCGCCCCAGGGTATGTCCCCGCTTGGTTTCAACCACGGCATGAACATCCTTGCCGGCCGTGAATCCGGGCCCCAGGCCTACGACAAAGGGCGCATCCTCCATGCGGGTGCCGATGTTTTTTTTGGCCATGACGGCGTCGATCACGGCAAAGGCGTCGATTTCGCGCACGATTGTTGCCTCGGGATCCACCCGCACCGGGATCACCCGCTCCTCCAGGGCCTTAAGGATTTCCGCCCAGTCCTGCACCCACCGGGCCGTCATACCCTCTACGGTTGTTTCCCCTTCATGAACGGCATCGGAGAATGAAACAGTCCGGCGAACTGTCAGGGGCCGGGCAATCTCGGTCATTACAACAGGAAAACCGCTTCGCCACAACCGCGCAGCCACCCCGGTAGCCAAATCTCCCGCACCCTTGATGACGATCCTTTTTCGGCTGAACATTTATGAGTCTCCCTTCACGGCAATCATAGCAGTGCCTTATTTCTTAGATTCCTGTCACAAAAAACAAGAAAATCTTTTCTCTCTTTGTGGCTCTGTGGCTTTGTGTGAGATAATTTTTTGTTGCGGCTGTACCGTCTTAGATCGCTCTATCTATTTTCCAAATGGACACTTTGGGAACCGACACGTGTCGCAACCGAGGCACATGCCGCCGTGGGCCAGGGCCGCAAGATCTTCCCTGGCAATACGCTCTGCCGCCAGCACCCTCGGCAGGATGAGATCCAGTACCGTTGCCCGGTAAAACAGCACGCAGGCCGGAAGACCCAGGACAGGGATATCCCCGAAACGCCCATACAGGAACATGGCGCCGGGGAGCACGGGGGTGCCGTAGACGATGTCTTCGGCGCCCGCATCCGCAATGGCCATGCGCGTAATGTCGTCGGGATCCACGCTCATTCCGCCGGCTACCACAATCATCTCCGCACCGTTTTCAAGAAATTTCCTGATTTCCGATGCAATGCGCTCCCTGTCGTCTGGAGCAAAGGCGATCCCCATAATGCCGCAATCAAAAAACTGGAGTTTTTTCCGGATGATCGGGGCAAATTTATCATCGATGAGACCCGAAAATACCTCGTTGCCGGTAATCACCAGCCCGGTGTTGGGTCTCAGAAAAGGCTTTACGGAAAATACGCCGCCGTTCTCGATTGCGATCTTTTCGCCTTTTTGAAGCGGCTCCTCCTCGATGACAAGGGGAATGGCCCGCACGCCGGCAATGATATCCCCCTGTTCCACCACAGTATGGGTGTGTCTGGAAGAACAACTGATATCTGGAATCAGATTGATTCGGATGAGGGCCTCCACATCAATCTTGAGCAGTCCCCGATACGCCGCGTTGAGCTGGATTTTTCCCTCGGAAGGATGGGGATCGAAACGAACGCCCTTTCCGGCAAGTGCCGTTGCAAGGCGTAAGGCTGCATCATCTTCGTGTACCTCTCCCGGCTCCAGATGCAAAACGTACAGGTGTTCCTTGCCGATCCTTTTGAGATGGGGCACATCCTCCTCCGTAATGATATGCCCCTTCTTGAAGGCCGGTCCCTTGAATTGCCCGGGCCTGATTTCCGTGATGTCGTGGGCCAGAATGGTCCCAACAGACGCCTCAACCGGAATGGTTGTTGCTGAGGATTTGAACTTGTTTGCCATGCGACTGCTCCTTGAATCAGTTATCGCCCTTTCAACATCCATGAAGGGCCCGAAGCTTGAGAATGCCGTAAACGGAATCCCCGGACGAAAGAGAAAGGGCCTGGGCCTGTTCCGTGGTCATCTGGGCATGCACCCGTTGATCCGCCACCATGATTTCCACATGGGCGATGCCCCCCACCTGTCTGATTGCCTTGATCCGGCCTCGAAACCGGTTTACCTGGGGGCCTGGGGGCGGATATGGGGAAACATAGACATGTCTGGGATGAATGGCCACCCTGTCAAAGGATTTCCCACCGTCTTCCGGAACAAACAAGCCCTGACCAGCCCAGCGCACATGAACCAGGCCGTTTCCCAGACTCTCCTGATAGGTG
>CAYPDL010000057.1:0-26265 GCA_964409475.1 uncultured Desulfobacteraceae bacterium
GCCGGGCACGACATCACGCAGGATGGATGCATAGAGCACCATCACAGTGCCTGCAATGGTTGCCATGCCGCAGACCATGATGGTAAAGAGTTCGCTCCTGGATATCTTTTGGAGATAGGGCCTGACGATCAGGGGCGATTCCACCATGCCGATAAAGACATTGGCCGCTGCGCCTAAGCCTTCGACTCCGCCGATCCCCATGACGCGCCTCAGGACCCATGAAAATCCGTTGACGATCCAGGGAATGATTCTCCAGTAGAAAAGAAGAGATGACAGGGCGCTGATTACAAGAAGGAGCGGAAGCCCCCGGAATGCCAGAATATAGCTTGAACCCGGTGTCTTTTCATCAAATGGAAGCGGCGCTCCCCCTAAAAACCCAAAGACAAATCCGGTTCCTGCCCGTGTGGATGCCTCGATGGCGCCCACGCCCCTGTTCAGCCAGAGAAAGACCTCCTGACTCCCTGGAAATTTCAGGAGGATGAACGCCAGCAGAAGCTGAAGCCCCATGCCTGTTGCAAGGGTTCTCACATTCACCCTTTTCCGATTTTCAGAAAAAAGCCATGCCAGAAAGGCCAGGGTTAGAAACCCTATGAAGCTCTGGAGTCTGGGCAATTTACCCTCTCGAAGGCAATACTGTAAGGCGTAATGAGATTCTTTTAGAAAAGGGACCATACCAGACCGCACTTTTAACGGTCAATGAAATTAGATGGTTCCCCTAAATTTCCAAGGCCATTCTATCTGAGCCTGGCGTCATTTTGTCATACGCTCCCTGGCGACGTTCTCAGAAAAATCCACGGCCCTGCTTAAGTTAATGATGGTGGCCGGATAACCGCTCATGGCCGTGCTATTTTAAGCTGAGGCGCCAGACAGTTGTCGATTCACGTTTCGTTCATGGAACAAAAGCTATTACGGCTGCTGGCGAGCCAGAGCCGCCCTCAAGCTTCAATGGGCCTATGCCGAGCGTTGTGCCTTTTGGGGGGAGCTTGTCGAGATTCGTAAGGCATTCGAGGACAATGCGCTCCTTTTCAAGCGCAAGCCTGTTTATCGCGAATGAATGATCCGCGCCAGGATCAACGCCGTGCGTGTCGGTTCCCAGGCCTCCTGCGTTTCGGTCATTGAGCAGCAGCATGGCCGCCTCAAGGCTGAATCCCGGAAAATGGAGGGACCCGTCCCTGTCCTGATTCAAGAACACGTCGCCCTTATCCCATCTGTCCTGCCATCCGGTAGAAATGATTGCGAGAGAACCTTTATGGATGATGCCGTGCTCTTTTTCCCAGTCAAGGACGTCTCCTTTCGTGACCTGGTAATCCGGATTGAGACGGCATTTCTCCCTCATATCCATCACAATCGCCGGAATCACAAGAGATTCCGTTCGGTAAGCGTCTATGGTCTTTCCTTTCTCAAAAAGACTGCGCGGCGCATTCACATGGGTAGCGCTGTGCTCGCCCATTTTAAAGCTTCGCAGGTAATATCTGTCCCGGTCAATGGCCGTCTCATCCCTGAACACGACGGCCGGATCGCCGGGCCAGAGAGGCATATCCGTGCTGATCACATGGCTCAAATCCACCACCCTCGAATAGATTATCGTCCTATGCGCCATCTCTTTCTCAACCCCTTGCACGAGCGCAGGTCGTTATGGGTTTCTTGGGGACCAGTGCCCGTTTCTGGCCGGCTTCAAGAGGGTCGTCCGGTTTTTTATTGGAAATCGGCCATAAACATTGATAAAATGGATTTCAAGGCCTCCACCGCAATGCCACTGGTTGGCGGCCGGAGGAGGCGGTGAACCCTTGAACGTCGTAACTGTGAAGGTTTATGAATTGGCAAAGTATCTTATCTGGATCGATCTTGAAATGTCGGGGCTGAATCCGGACCGTCACGTGATCGTTGAAATCGCATCCATCGTGACGGATAACGAACTGAATGTTGTCGCCGAGGGCCCGGGCCGGGTCATCCACCATCCCGAGGATATCCTCGACGCCATGGAACCCTGGAGTCTGGAACACCACCGGGCCTCAGGACTGCTGGACCGCATCCGGTCCTCCTCCTGCACCTGCCGTCAGGCTGAAGAGGAGACGCTTCAATTCCTATCCCGATACTGTGAAAAGGGTACATCGCCCCTGTGCGGCAACTCCATCGGCCAGGACCGCCGTTTTCTTTTTAGACACATGCCGCGCCTCGAGGCCTTCTTTCATTACCGCAACATCGACGTCAGTTCGGTCAAGGAGCTGGTCAAACGATGGTACCCCAACCTCCCCCCCTTTAACAAAGAAAAGTCGCATCTGGCTTTAGGCGACATCCGGGAATCGATCAGCGAGCTGATCTACTACCGGAAACATGTGTTTATTCCCTGAGCCTCGGGCCGTTACGCCAATGTCCGTTCAGCCGGATATCTCATATGAAACAGCGCGAACCTGAAACTTATCTCTCGTTCCCACGCTCCTGTGTGGGAACGCATATCACCCATTGCTACATCACCTTATCCCCCGGAAGGAGGTCGCCCTCGACCGTGGCGATCCCGAGGCGGTCTTCGCCTGTACCGGCCAGGACCATCCCCTCGGACAGTCCGAACTTCATCTGCCGGGGCTTCAGGTTGGCAACCACGATGACCTTTTTTCCCACCAGGACCCCCGGATCGGTATAGGCGGAACGGATACCGCTGAAGACCTGCCGGAGCCGGCCCTCCCCCAGATCCACCATAAGCCGGATCAGTTTTTTTGCCCCTTCGACAAGGCCAGCCTCCCGGACGACACCTACACGCAGGGCAATCCTGGAAAAATCGTCTATGGTGATTTCTTCGCCGACCGGTGAGGCATTGTCACTTTTCCGGACCACAGATTCGCCCCTATTCCGGTCGCCGGCCTTCGGAGTCTTCTCGGACCCAACACGCTCCGGCTGGGTCTTTTCGATCTTGGCCCAGGTATCCCGCAGGGTCACAGTCCGATTGAACACCAATCTGTCGGCAGTGGAATCAACGGCATCCACGCAGAAGTAGCCCAGTCTCAGGAATTGAAAGAGAGCCCCCGGCGCTGCGGCCATTAGACTCGGCTCCACCTGACAGGCGGTGATGGTCTCGAGCGATCTGGGATTCAGTAGCGATCTGAAATCGGCCCCTTCCTTGGGATCAGCGGGATTGGGCGTTACAAATAGATGATCGTAGAGACGCACCTCGGCCTCAATGGCGTGGGCGGCCGACACCCAGTGCAGGGTCCCCCTGACCCGCCGGCCGTCCTGAGACCAGCCGCCCCGGGTCTCCGGATCATAGGTGCAATGGAGTTCAATCACCTCCCCGGTCGTCTCGTCCTTTACCACGCGCTCACAGGTAATGTAGTAGGCATGTTTCAGTCGGACCTCTTGACCGGGGGCCAGGCGGAAGTACTTTTTGGGCGGGTCCTCGCGGAAATCCTCCTGCTCGATATAGAGGACCCTCGAGAAGGGGATCCGGCGAGATCCCATAGCCGGATCTTCCGGGTTGTTCTCGGCATCCAGGTATTCCACCTGGTCTTCCGGATAGTTGTCAATCACCACGCGTAAGGGATGCAGAACCGCCATGACCCGCAGGGCCCGCTGATTGAGATCTTCCCGAAGGCAGTGTTCCAGGAGCCCGATGTCCACCATGCTCCCCTTTTTGGCAACCCCGATCCGGTCGCAGAAATCTCGGATGGCCTCAGCCGTGTATCCCCGTCGCCGCATGCCCGACAGGGTGGGCATACGGGGATCGTTCCATCCGCTCACGTGCCCCCCGCGAACCAATTCCAGGAGTTTGCGCTTGCTCATGATGGTGTAGGAGAGATTGAGCCGCGCGAACTCGATCTGCCGCGGGGCAAAGATCTTGAGCTGCCGGATGAACCAGTCGTACAGGGGCCGGTGATCTTCAAACTCGAGGGTGCAGAGGGAATGGGTAATCCCCTCGATGGAATCCGACTGACCATGGGTAAAATCGTACATCGGGTAGATGCACCATTTTGTCCCTGTCCGTTGATGGGGGGCGTGCAGCACCCGGTAGAGCACAGGGTCCCGCATATTCAGGTTGGGCGACGCCATGTCGATCTTCGCCCGCAGTACGCAGGCCCCGTCCTCGAATTCGCCTGCCCGCATCCGCTCAAACAGGCCCAGGTTCTCCTCGACGGATCGTGTGCGACAGGGGCTGTCCTTTCCAGGCTCGGTCAGGGTCCCCCGGTAGGCCCGGATCTCCTCCGGGCCCAGATCGCACACATAGGCCTTGCCGTCCCTGATAAGCTGAAGGGCATATTCATAGAGTTGATCAAAATAGTCCGATGCATAATAGAGACGGCCCTCCCAGTCAAACCCGAGCCACCGGACGTCCTCCTTGATCGACGCCACATATTCTTCCTCTTCTTTGGTCGGATTGGTGTCGTCGAACCTAAGATTGCAGAGGCCCCCGAACTCCTTTGCAACACCGAAATTGAGGCATATGGACTTGGCATGTCCCATATGGAGATAGCCGTTGGGCTCGGGCGGGAAACGGGTATGGACCCTCCCGCCGTCCTTGTTCGCCTTCACGTCTTCTGTAATGATAGACCGGATAAAGTCCAGGGACGCTGCAGATTCGGGATTATTCATGGTCATCTTCCTCTTTTCTTTCCTTATAAAAACGGTGTAGGGTTGACTCTTCGGGTCTGGGCAGACGGTTGTCGTTGCCCCTCAGGGGCATAACAGGTGCGGATGCGCCCGGGGAGGCCATTACAACAATTCTTTTTGACGCGGGTCAAGAGATTTCTACAGGTGAGGAAAGGTTCAGGGATCAGGGGGGCCAAAAAGGGGGGGGGTGAACGGTTACGACAGCAGAGCTGTAGGAATAGGCGAAAAGCAGTGCGATGCCCAGAAAAATCGTAACCTTTATGGAAACGCCTGCGATATAAAAGCCAGACACGGTGCAGATGCCCATCAAGTCAGGGACCATGAACCACCTGATATGCCGTTTACCATGAAAATTCACCTGAAGCGCGAATGAACGCAAATGGGGCGGCGGGATCGGTTATCGGGCCTCGGTTTCTGCTATTTCCTGATAATCATGAACTGATAACGGATACCTGTCATTTTCATCCGCATTGGCTGGTAATATTACGGCTATTGACAGCGTGATCCATGATGAGACCTAACGGGCATGTTGGACGCACTCAAAGACTCGGAAATCGTACGGCGTATCCTTCAGGGAGAGGCGAATGCCTTTGGTCTCCTTCTGGATCGGTACAAAGGCCATGCCCTCATGATGATCAAAAGGCGGATCCTGGCAAAGGACGTGGAGGACATCGCCCAGGAGGTATTTGTGAAGGCCTATCAGTCGCTGCCCGGGTTCGATCCTGACAGTCATTTCAAAAAATGGCTTTCCATTATTGCCGTCAGGACGTGCTGCGATTACTGGAGAAAAGCCTATCGCACGCGGGAATCGCCCATGAGCGCCCTGTCTGAAAGGCACGCGCAATGGCTGGATGGGGTGATCTCGTCGGGATCAACGGACTCAGAGGACGGGAGGGCCCGGCAGGAGGAGATCCGGCCCATTATTATGGCCTTTGACAAAAAGGCCTCTGATCTCAAGGTGCAATTCCGACCCCAGATGAAACAACTTCACGACCAGGTCACGGCCCAGATCAGAATAAGGCTGGATGAAAAGCAGAAAAGGAAGTTCGATGAAATCAATAAAAAACTGGAAAAGCTCTTTCGAGGGAGGCCGCCCCTCCCCCCGCCCGACGACGGTCCCCGGGAAGGCCCCCCACGTGATTAAAAATTGAGAAAGCCGCAAGAAGGCACCAAGGGCGGCAAGAGACCGGAGAATCGTTGCCGGATGTTGCTCAGCGAAGACCTCCAACACGATTTCACATGGAGGGGTGTGACAGGGGTGAACCCTTTTCTTGCATCCCCGCATCCTTTGTTATTGACGGTGAGGGCGAAATAGCGTTGGTCACTCCAGTGCGTATAGACAAGGATTTCAGATTCAGGCCTCCGTTGAAATCCATCCCATTCTTTGAAGCGAGACAAAAGACTCCCATGGACACGGCTGACCAGTGTCCATGGGAGTCTGAGTGGCATCCTGCACGGCCATGTCGTGGCCCTGTGGAATGATGTTTCTTATGCGGGATCTGCGCGGCCGGATGATTCGTTGTGATAGACAATGGCGGCCGCGGACTTGAGTGAATCGATGTACGCCTGGATCGCCATTTCTTTCTTCTGTTCAGTCAGATGACTTGCAATACGTTCTTTCACTTCGGATAGAGGGGCCTTTCCGGGACCCTTGCGATCCAGCACCTCGATGACATGATAACCGAACCTCGTTTCAACAACAGGCCCGATCTCTCCCACCTTTCGGCTGAAGGCTGCATCCTCAAACGGTTTTACGGTCTGACCGCGGCTAAGAAGCCCCAACCTCCCGCCCTTTGCCTTGCTCGGGCAGTCTGAAAGCTCGGCCGCGACTGTTTCAAAGTCTTTGCCTTTGCCGGCTGCCAGCTGGTACCGTATCTTCTTGATTTTCTTCATCTTTTCCGCCTTTGCTTCTTTGGTGTCTTCTGGACCCACCGCAATCAGGATATGTCTCACATCTACCGTTTCAGGCGTCTCGAATTCCTCCGGGTGGCCTTCATAGTACGCCTCAATTTTCTGGTCGGTGGGCGCTGTGACCCCGGTCATCTGCTGTTCTACCAACTTCTGGATCCCCAGGTTCTTCCCGACCGTCTGCCGCAGATCTTTCTCCGTGAGGCCGACAGTGTTGAGATATTCTTCAAACTTGACATCTGCCGGCAGAGACCCCTTCATTTGGGTCAATACCGAATCGACCTCCTCGGCCTTCACCGTAACATGATCTTTTTCAACGGCCTTTGTCAGAAGGACCTCCACAATAAGGCTGTCAAGGACCCTCTGGTTCAACCGGTCACGGATCCCTGCCAGTTTTTCAGGAGGAAGCGTCCCTGCCTGGGGGCCTAACATGGCCGCTATTCTCTCGTCAACCTCGCTTTTCGTGATCTTTACGTCATCAACGGTAACCAGCACCCCATCCTTTTCACCCTCCTGATTGAGGGCCCAGCCGTTCAATGCAAATGCCCCGACAACCATTGCAAGGGCGGAAATGGATATGACCTTGAACAATTTCACCTTTTTCTTTTCCATGATACATTCCTTTCTATTTCTTGATGATTTCACCACAATTCCTTCACATTTTTCCCAAGCTGACACCATTGAACCCTATCGCCTCCCTTCCTGAGTGATACTGATGAGACTCCAGAAGCATTGCTTCAACCCGGTGCGAACAAGATGCCACACGATTGTTTCCACAACCTTTCCTGAACATTACAGTTCGGCAAGGTCTTCACTCCCAAATCAACATCCTCATAACGTGCTGCAATTCCAAATTGACGAATACACCCTGGCTCTCCTCTGCCTTGTGACCCATGGAAGGCAGGAAGGGTTCGGGGCTAGGGCCTGGAAGGGGGTTGACTGGGAAACCATGAACCGCCTTCATGAGAAAGGGTATATATCCAACCCCATAAGCAAGGCCAAATCGGTCGCAATGAGTGAGGAGGGTTTCCTAAAAGCCAAAGAACTTTTTGAAAGGTATTTCACAACATAGACGCCCGCCTCCCCTCTGACCAGGATTCGTCCAGATGTAGCGACACGATGAACCCAGGTTGCAGGCAACTTGTTCATTTTTCTGTCATCCCTCTCACGCAAATAACGCTGGTTTCCTTTTGAATGAGCCTTGATTCCTCCACGCGAAAGCCTGCCGTTTCAAGCCATTGGGCCACCTCATCCGGGCTCACGATCCGGTTTTCTCCGGGCGGCATCCCGAATTTCAATAGATAACGAATCCCCATGGCGAGCCTGGGCCAGAGGGCCATGCCATAGGATGTAGAATCCACCAGTACGATGCGTCCTCCGGGTTTCAAGACCCTGCGGCCTTCCCTGAGAACGTCTATCGGATGGGCAAGGATATGCGCAACATTCCCTAAGAAAACAGCATCAAATAGGCCATCCGCGAAGGAGGTGCAATAGCAGTCCTCCATCTGCACCGTTACATTTCTTAATGGACCCAGCCTTTTCTTGACACATTCAAGCATTTCAAATGCCCCGTCCGTGGCTGTCAGATGCTTTACCTTTTCAGCAATGACCCCAGAAAACTGCCCGGTTCCGCAGCCCAGTTCCAGGACCTCATCCGTGGCCTTGAACTGATTAGACAGCCACCGCCCTGTCTCCCGTTGGGTCTCTTCGCCAACGACATGGGCAGTAGCCGCATCGTATGTGCATGCCCTATTGCCCCAGTATTCCTGTTCTTTTTTGGGTTTCTTCATTCTGCTGCCCAGAATCAAATATATAAAAAGCGTTACCGTATCTTAAAACTCAGCCGTGGCCCGCAGCCCGAAAATCCATCCGTCAGGGCTGTCCCCCGCCTTCATGGAGTCCTTCATGTACTGCACGTCTCCTGTGATGGCAAAGATGTCGTTCAGGGCAACGCGGACATAGGTCTCAAACACATGGGTGTGATCCACGTCCTGGTTGCCGCCGTTCATGTGGGCGTACCCGATGCCGATATTGTCGGAAGAACGGCCCCACAGACTGCCACTGATATTGAGTCCTCCCGAATAGATTGCCTTGTAATTAATTGCAGCCCCATCATCCTGCCAGCCGAACCGGATCCATGCCCCCAGGATGTCTCCCAACTGCTGGTCAAAAGAGGCGATGGCGCAGTTACGTCGTTCCATGTGCGTCCCCTCCGGATTCGGATAGGCATCGCTCGACATGCCCAGGACGAGTCGATAGTTTCCCTGCCCCAGGCCCGTATCCGCGGCATACCCCAACTGCATGAAATAGGCATTGTATGGTTGATCGAACTTTCCTTCCTTGCCATTGCTTCCAATGGCCATGGCAACCCCTTTTACGGAAAAGCGGTCGATCTCCCATTCAACGGCTGCGCCCAGGTCATACGATGGAAGAAATGCATGGGGTGCGTTTACCAATGCCTGGTTCATAAACTGCGTGTACTCGTCATTGGAATAGGCGTTTTCATCAATATAATCGGTGGCATCGATGATGCCACCGGTGAGCCCCAGGGTGTGATCCTCGCCAAAAGAGAAGGTGTGTTTGTACCAGGCCGTGAGCAGGTAATCGCGGCCTCTTCCATTGATGTCCTTGACGCCATCCTGGGTGTCGCCGCCCCATGGCGCTAACTTGAAGGGGGACTTGCCCTCTTCCATCAGGCCGTTTCCTGCCCCGAAACCGAACTTGGCAAACAGTTCGTCGTTTTCCGTTGGGGTGAAGCTGACCTCGGGCTGAAAGGCGAGAAGTCCTCTTCCAAGACTGTCATATCCAGGCGCATCGGATAGGTTCTCGTACTGATAGATTCCTGCCATGACACCGCCGATGGACAATTTGTCGTTGATCTCGTAACCCAAACCGCTTCCTGCCATCAGGAACACTCCAAAGATTGCCCAGAGGCAACCGAAGCCCGACTTCTTCATTTCTCCCATTCTCATGTTTCTCTTTCCTCCTTATGAGGTTTCCCTTTTTCGCTTCATCCCTTGATGGTCTCGTAAAAAGTCAGATTTCTCACAGAGCCCTCAGAGAACACAGAGATGACCTATTCACACTATTATGTCTATCTTTGCGAGCTTTGCGTCTTTGTTTACCCCGTAGCTTCGGAAAATGCTACTGGGGGTGAGACATTTTTGGTTGCGAGCATGCGCGTAGGGTCTTATTTCATGTCCCTGGCCTGGACCCAGATGACCCCGCCGACCTCGCTGTCCTTGCCTTCAATCTTTTTGCCTTCCATCAGGGCCGCAAAGCCCCACCAGCCGGCCTTGGGGATCGCATAGGTGAATACGCCGTTTGCATCTGCCTTTATGGTTTGCGTAACGAATGCATCCTGAGGCGCCGCTGCTTTCGCCTCTTTTACGAAGGCATTTCCCTTGACATCGTGATTCAGGTATTCCACCTCGACCTCTGCAAAGGGGACGGTCTTTCCCTCAAACTTGACAACGCCTCTGAAGACATTCCCGGTCCAGAGGGCATAGGGTTTATCAAGCGGGACAATCTCGGCCGGAAGCCCGACCTCCGCATCCCAGTCGGTCGGCATCCCTGCCGCATTTACGATCATCTTGGTATGCTGGGTGATGTACTTACTTTCAGAGTCTTCCCAGTAAGGGGAAGGGCTTAGATAGAAGACATAATCCCCCATGCCTTTGAGTTTATAGGATGCCTCGAAGGCCCTGCCTTTATTTGTGAGGCTCGAAAACTCGATGGGCCTGATTTTTCCGAGGAGGTCCTCTTTTTTCTCTTTGTGCAAGACGCCGAAGGCAGTGGGGTTTCCCATATCCATTGTATGGCCGGCCTCAAAGGGGTGGGTGAAAACCAGTTTGAGTTCGACAGGGCCTCCCTTTTCCAGGGCCGACTCCGGCGTATAGACCATCTGAAAATGGGCAAAGGCCGGAACGTGCAAGGCCAATGCGGCCATTCCAACAAACGCGCTTACCATCCATCTTTTCATATCTTCGATTCCTTTCTTGATTTTTCGTTTCGATTCATGCCAATCTGTTCATCGTCCCCTTATCAAAAGGGAACACCCCGGGAGCGGGGCAGGTATTCAGGGGTTTGCCCCGCTCCCAACCGTCCTATCTCCACGAGGGAAAAGATCAGTTGGAGATATCCTTTCCCTCCACCTCCACCAGATGCCCCGGTCCGGCGTTGAACTGCACCTTGAAGGGGCCGGAAGGCTTTTTAAAGTTAAACTCACTGCCTTGATCCATCTTGCCCTTGATCAGGACCTTTCCATCCGCGTCCACCACCGTCATCTCCACGCCTGCGGCCGAGGAGCCGTCTGAAAACCCGCCCTCGCAGGTGATGGAGCCGTCCCCGTTGTCATAGCAGGAGCAGATCGGGGTGTGGGCAAACACCTGACCGGCCGCAAACAGAAAAAGGACTGTCAGCCCGATCACAAAGCCTGTTCTCTTCATGGGATTCACCTCCTTTCTGTCAAAATTGGGTTCCGAGGTTCAAAGGTTCAGAACTTACATGGTTCAAGCAAAGCTCAACCTCTGAGCCTTCAACGCTTAAGCGAACTCCTCACGGTTTCTTATCAACCCTGTAGCAATGGTTGCTGTTAGGGCCAGTCCGTAAAACGCGAACATGGCCTGAAGGCCGGTGAGGCCCAGGGCGGTTCCGCCGGCAAACACCAGCACCGCAACCATCAGCCCCAGGGCCATGGGATAGATCATGGAAAAGAGCATCCATTTGATGGATCCCGACTGGATCTTCACCATGATGGTGGTGGCGATGCAGGGGGGATAGAGGACCATGAAGAGCATGAGGGCCAGGGCATGGAGGGGGGTAAATCCCGTCTCACCCTCGGCCATCCGCTTTTCCAGGGACTGATCGCCAGTCTCGCCCTGGTCGTACAGGGCCCCAAGGGTGGCCACGCTGCTCTCCTTTGCCGCAAACGCGCTCAAAAGTGCTACATTCACCCGCCAGCTGAACCCGGCCCACCGGGTGACCGGCTCAATGGCCCTTCCGATGCGCCCCAGAAAGCTGTTATCGATTTTTTCCTTCTTGATTCCCCTCAAGAGCTGTTGTCTCTCCTTGAATAGCGCCTTGAACTCCCGGTTCACCTTTTTGGCGGCATTGTCCTTTCCCGGATTCACGACCCTGAAAAACAGGGCATTCTTCTTCTCAAATTCGGCGTCTACCGAGGCAAGCGCATCTTTGCCCCTGGCCATCATCTTGGCGCCCTTGTACTCGTCCCAGTAGAGGACCAGGGCCATGAGATGTTCGCCCTGGAGTTTTTCGGCAAAGGGGGTGCCCGAGATCTTCTCGAAAAAGGACGCGATAGCCGCGTCCTTTTCTCCATGGTAGTGGGCCATCCGATCCTTGCTGAGGCCCGGAAACTGAAGCAGGACAAAGATGATCACGGCCACCGCGGCCACAATGGTGATGATCTTTCGAACAAAGAGCCAGACCCGTTCCACGGCCCGGCCCAGGACCCCCCGGATGGTGGGAATATGGTAAGGGGGCATCTCCATGATAAAGGGGGCCGTGGGCTTCTTTTTGAGTACCGTGAGGGTCAGGAGCTTGGCCATTGGCAGGACCATCAAGAGGCTGATGGTGGAGATGAAGAACATGGCCAGGCCTTTGTGGCCCGCAAAGTAGATGTTGATCATCAGCACATAGAGGGGGACCTTTGCCAGGCAGTTGAGCATGGGGATGATCAGGATGGTGGCCAGCCTGGATCTCTCATCCGGTATGCCTTTGCACGACATCACCCCGGGGACCGCACACCCGCCCACGTAGATGCCGCCTAAGACCATGGGGAGGGTGGACTGGCCGTGAAGCCCGAACCTGCTGAAAAGCCTGTCTAACATGAAGGCCATTCGAGGCATATACCCGCTGTCTTCCAGGATGGCGATCAGCCCGAAGAGGATAAAGAAGATGGGGATGTAGTTTAACAGGGCATTGATGCTGTCCACGAACCAGAGGGCAAAGGAACGGATGAGGGGAATCTCGATGAACCCCGGGCTCGGCGTCAGCGCCTCTGTGAGGCCCCTGATCTTGGCCAATAGGGGCCAGGTGTAGTTGGTGAGGTTGTATCCCTGCACGATGGAGAGGTAGTAGAGGAGATAGATAACCCCCACGAGGATGGCCGGCCCCAGGAAGCGGTTGCAGACAAACCGGTCCACCTTGTCGGACAAGGGCCTTTCAGTGCCTGGTTTCGGCCGGATGCATGCCCTGCTGATGGTGTCGGCCGCCTGGTAGCGATGGTAGGCAATGTGCCGCTCCGGCATCTCTTCATGCTCGGATTCGAACTGTGTCCTTTTTTTGTCGACGAGATTCAGGCATTCTTCAGGGTTTGAAAAGCTGCGCCTGACCACTTCGCGGGCCTCGCTATCCCCTTCCATGAGCTTGATGGCCAGCCATCGCAAGGGATATTCTCCCGGGCTTTTAGATATCCCGGACAGCCTGTCCTGAATTTCCCGCAGCAAAGGCTCCATGGGTCCGTAATCAATGTTTAAGGTTTTTGCGGTCCGCCTCGAACCTGCGACCTCGGCAATGGAACTGAAAAGCTCATCTCTGCCGCGACCCGCCCTCATGGCCGTGGGAACTACCGGCACGCCCAAAAGCCTGCCCAATTCCTGTGTATTGATGTTAATATCTCTTCTTTCCGCCACATCCATCATGTTCAGATCAATGATGACAGGAACTTCCATTTCCAGTAACTGGAAGGTGAGATAGAGGTGTCGCTTCAGGTTAGAGGCGTCCACCACATTGACCACCACGGATGGCTTTTCGTGCAGGAGAAAATCGCGAGATACCCTTTCTTCTGGGGAATAGGACGTAAGGCTGTATGTCCCGGGGAGATCCATCACCTCAAATTTTGCCCCGTCAAGCCTGTAGGACCCCGCCATCTTTTCCACCGTAACACCGGGGTAATTGGCCACATGTTGATGTGCGCCGGTGACCGCATTAAAGACGGTTGATTTCCCGGAATTGGGTTGCCCGGCCAAGGCCACAAGCGTCTTCTGGTCCTTCATGACGGCTCCACCTCAACAAATTTGGCCTCTTCGTGGCGTAGACTCACGAAGAATCCCTCCAACGAGACCTCCATGGGGTCTTCAAGGGGGGCGTTCCGAATCACCCTCAGCCGCATGCCCGGATAGACGCCCATATCCAGAAGCCGCTGGCCCATTTTATCCCCGACAGACAACCCTTTGATAAGGCATTCACTGCCAGGCCTCAATTCATCCAATGTCATGGTTCGTTCCTCCTAAATTTATCCAAACAAAAAAAGGCGCAGCTCGATGATCGTCCATCTCGAGTTACGCCTTCACTTGACCCGCGCCCATGTATGGCGGGGACCCGTAAGACAGCCCCTGGTTCGTTATCTGTTATCGATCAATATAATCGTCAGCTTTTTTCGCAATGACTCCAGCCTCTTGGATTTGAATGCCTTTCTGCTCTCATCCAGCACCTCGATGGTCTCCCGGATCGCTTCCCGGAGCCTTGCTTCGCGGGTACGGAGCGGGCAGAGATCGAAGAGTGCCTGCAGATCTCCCTCATCCACCCGTTTTCCCAGCATGGATGCCACCAGTTTCCGGTGGATTTCAATATGTTGATGTAGTTCTTCGGCGCTTCTGCCAAGCGCCGTGATCAGGTCGTGTTTGCCTGGAATTTCCATTTGTTTAAGTCACCTAAATTAGTTAGATGGTTCTAACAGAAGGCCCAAAAAAAATTATTCTACGAAAATTTTCTGGGCCATCCCCTGACCAATGGCCAGGCTAGCATCCTTTACCCTTAGCATAACGGGGCCGCCTCTGCTGTGGCTCAAGACGGTAAAGGCCGACCCCGGCACCAGTCCCATGCTATAAAGCTTAGACCTCATGCCCCTGCCGCCGCAGATGCGCACGAGAGTTACCTCTTTTCCCTGATCAACTCTGCTGAGATCCGTCATCGTTCTTGTCTCCTGCCTCCATGTCTTTCATTCTATCTTCCAATTCGTCAGCAAACGCCTTCATATGCACCAGGCACCTGGACGTATTTTTTCCGTGGGACCGGAATTCTTCAAAACGCTCCAGCCAGTTCTCTCCGGTCCTCGGACACGACTGGATAAACTCCATAAACGCAACCAGCCTGTCCATGGTGGTGGGACCGATGGCATGTTCCATGCTGCACGCCTCTTCATCGGCCTTGTCAAAATCGATACCTAAGATATCCGTAAGGAAGTCTCTGAGGATATGATGCCTTCTGTCGATCTCTTTGCCGACATCTTCCCCCTTATCGGTAAGCTCCAAATATTCATATCGCTCATAGTTAATTAACCCCCGTTCATTGAGGGTTTTGAGCATATTGGTCACCGTGGGCATCTTGACCCCGAGCCGTTTGGCGATGTCCTTGACCCGGACCACCCGTTTTTCATTGTCCAGGTTGTAGATCGCCTCCAGGTAGTTCTCCATGGTAGGCGTCAAGGGCTTTTGGGCGTCTTTTTCTAACGTGATAGTTTCCATGGCGTCCGTTTGTGTTAGAGTTGTTAAATAATGTTTTGATCTACTAATTAATACTCCACGAGGTCCCTGTCAAGCATTTTTTTGACCTTATGAACATTTTTTCGTCCGGCAGTCATGCATCTCATGGTTTCTATCACCCATATCACCTCTCTTCCCCATCGCCGGGAAGGTTTCAGCCTGCTGCCGGCCATCCTGGCATCAGTAAGCCACCTGGCGCTGTTTCCACCTTGATGGGCCCGTCAAGTCCAGATCCATGTTTTACGCCAGCGAAATTCAGCCACAAAATACTGCAGTCGGATTTTTATTGACCCCAAGACCGCGTCCACTATATTCATCCGATACAAAACGAAGTTCTTATCACCTCACCCTGCCTTTCCAGTGATCCTCGTTTTGGCCTTCATACCGCCTTGGGAGGGTTATACGAGGCCATGAGACACTGAAATCCTGTCAGGCGCCAGGACGCTACGAACGGACCACCTTGAACATCCCGACAATCACATGAGAACAGCGGTTCCTTTTTTGGGCTTGCGGCATGCAGGAATGTTGTATATTGTGGCAACGGAGACGAAAAATAGGGTCTCTCCTCTGATAGGATGAACCGGACGGGGGTGAAATGGGGCCGGGGGAGCGCGATCGTAATCAAAGACAGTTGATGGAATTTGGGGAGAGTGTGATGGAAGGATTGAGACTGATCGATGTAGGGACGAATCTCACCACAAAAACACAGCAGGAGAGGGGCGAGCAGGTCAGGAACCCGTTTAAATCCACGGCGTTTAAGGCGGAAAACAGGATCGTGCTCGACGCCACGAACATGTTTGATGCGCCGGGGCCCGGCTCGATCCGCCGGAGTGATGTGGAATCCCTGATCCCCGATGTTCTAAAGGCCCATCGAATGCTCAGAAATAGGGAGGGGGATGTTTATGATCATGATATTCCCATGACCGGGTGGCAGGATCTCCCTGTGGAGATCAGTGAGGAGCGCCTGAGACAGATCACGTCGGTTACAGACGAATTGGCCAAAGAGGTCGATGCCTATGTTTCCCTGGGCATTGGGGGATCGTATCTCGGCATCGAGGCGACGTTCAAGGCCCTGACCCATACCTATTTCAACCAGTTGACGCGGGAAGAGAGGGGGGGCGCGCCGGAGGTCTATTTTTTGGGCCAGAATATGGATCCCGATTTCTTCAGGGACACCCTCGACATGCTTCGGGAAAAACGCATCGCCGTCAACGTCATTTCAAAGTCCGGCACCACCACGGAAACGGCCGTGGCCTTCAGGATCATCCGCAGTCTGATGGAGGAAAATTGGGGGAGGGATGCCGACCGCCTCATCCTCGTGACCACGGACAGGACCCGGGGCGCGTTAAAAGAGATGGCTGAGAAAAGGGGCTATCGGACATTCGTGGTCCCGGATGACATCGGGGGGCGCTTTTCAGTCCTGACCGATGTGGGTCTGGTGGGGCTGGCCATGGCCAACATCGATATCGAGGAATTCGTGGCAGGCTTCAGGACCATGAGGGATATTACCTCGGCGGATGACTTCTGGCGAAACCCCGCACTGGTGCACGCGGCCCTGCGGCATGCAGCCTGGCGTGCAGGGAAAAAGATCGAGGTGGTGGCCACCAATGCGGTCTCCCTTTATTCCGTGGCCAGATGGATGGAGCAGCTCTTCCCTGAAAGCGAGGGCCACGAAGGGCATGGGATGTGGGTGTCTCCCTCCCTCTATTCTGAAAAGCTCCATGCCAACGGCCAGATGGTCCAGGAGGGCGAGAGAAACATCATGGAGACATTTCTGTTTCTTAAATCCAACGACAACCAGGTGCGGATTCCCAAGATGGACAACAACCTGGATGGACTTGATTTTCTGGTGGACAGGGGGATGGACATGAACGCGGTCAACCGGATGGTCGTGGATGGCCCGGCCTATGCCCATTATCAGGGGGGGGTCCCCAATATGACCATTGAGATCCCCCGTCGCAACGTCTTTAATCTCGGACAGGTATATTATATGATGGAAACATCCGTGGCCATATCGGGCTATCTGCTCGGCCACAACCCTTTCATTCAACCCGGCGTCGAGGCCTACAAACGGGCCATGTTCGCACTGATTGAAAAGCCGGGATTTGAAGAAGATGCGCGGACGATCAAAAACGAACTGGAAAAAATAGAGAGGATCAGGATCTGAGGCATCGGGGTACGCTGTCGACCATGGAAAAGATCACCCCTAAGACCTACGAAAAATATATCAAGGCCCTTACCGATATCAGCAGCGCCATTACCTCCGAGCAATATCTCGAAGACATCCTCAAATTGATCGTCATGGTAACGGCTAAGGTGACCGGGTTCGAGATCTGTTCTCTGTGGCTGATAGACGAGACCGTAACCCCCAAGAAGATCCGGCTGAAGGCCACACAGGCCATTGATCCTGAATATCTGAAGGACCGTTCCCTGGGGAGGGTTGAAGGGGTTGTCGGCTTTGTGGCCACCCACAATCAGGCCCTGGTCATCAAGGACGTCCTGAAGGAGCCCAGATTCAAAGAAAAGGACATGGCAAAAAAGCTTGGCCTGGTATCCATGTTGAGCGTGCCCCTCCGGGTGAAGGATGACAAGGTCATAGGAGTGCTCAACTGTTTCACCGATCAACCCCATGAATTCTCCGCGACTGAAATCAACCTGATAACGGCCGTAGCGAATCAGGCCGGGGTGGCGATTATGAATACGGAGTTGATCGTAAAAACAAAGGTTATTCAGGAGGAACTGGAGACCCGAAAGCTGGTGGAACGGGCCAAAGAGGTCCTCATCCGGCGCCGGGACATGACCGGAGAAGAGGCGTACCGGTGGATACAGAAACGGAGTATGGACTCGCGCAAATCGATCCGCACCGTGGCCGACGCGATCCTCCTTTCAGAGGAGGTATAGCGGATGGAAAAAATGACTTGACAGAGGGGATCTCTAAGAGTATACAAAATTTTCTTAATTTGAAGCCTTGCACAAAGGCGTGCAGAGGCATATCGCGATAAGACAAAGGCGTCTAAACCCTAACCAGGGAAGACGCCTTTTTTTGTTCTCTTCCCTGACCCATAAAAGGAGGACAATAGAATGAACCTACAGAGACCCAATTCCAATGAAGCGCTTCAAACCAAAAACCGTTCTCGCGATGTGGCCCCCCAGTCAGGCATCTGCAGCAGGTGCATTGACGGGTGCAAGGGAAACTGCGACATGTTCAATGCCACGTTCCGGGGAAGGGAACTCCTCTACCCCCAGCCGTTCGGCAGCATCACGGCCGGCGCCGACAAGGACTACCCGGTGGATTACTCCCATCTGAACATCATGGGCTATGCCCTGGGCGCCAAGGGGGTGGAACCCGACCCTGACAAGGCCACCTTCCCGGCGGTCAACACGGAGACCTCTTTCGGCGCCTCTGAAAAGGTGAAGATGAAGGTCCCCATATTCACCGGCGCCCTTGGGAGCACCGATATTGCGAGGAAAAATTGGGAGCACTTTGCCATCGGGGCCGCCATCAGCGGGATCACCCTGGTGTGCGGCGAGAATGTCTGCGGCATCGACCCGGGACTGGAATTCAAAGGCAACGGCAAGGTGAAAAACTCCCCTGAAATGGACCGCCGCGTCAGGGAATACCGGCGCTATCATGAGGGCTACGGCGATATCCTTGTTCAGATGAACGTAGAAGATACCCGGAATGGAGTAGCCGAATATGTCATCGACAAACTGGGCGTGGAGACCATTGAACTCAAATGGGGCCAGGGCGCCAAGTGTATCGGCGGAGAGATCAAGGTAAACTCCCTGGATCGGGCTATCGAGCTGAAAAAAAGGGGCTACATCGTCACCCCCGATCCCGAGGTACCCGCGTTCCAGGCCGCCTTCAAGGCCGGTCCATTGAAACAGTTCGAACGCCATTCCCGCCTGGGCTTCATTGACCAGGAAGGCTTTATGAAAGAGGTGGAGAGGATCCGCAACTTGGGGGCCAAACGGGTCACCCTCAAGACCGGGGCCTATCCCATGAGAGAACTGGCCATGGCCATCCGCTGGTCCAGCGACGCCAAAATCGACCTCCTGACCATCGACGGGGCCCCCGGCGGTACGGGTATGAGCCCATGGCGGATGATGAGTGAATGGGGAATCCCCTCCATCTATCTCCACTCCATGGCCTATGAGCTGTGCGACCGTCTCGCCAAGCGGGGCCTGTGGGTCCCGGATATCGCCTTTGCAGGCGGGTTTTCCGCTGAAGACCATGTCTTTAAGGCCTTGGCCCTGGGCGCCCCCTACTGCAAGGCCGTCTGCATGGGTCGTGCCCTGATGATTCCGGGCATGGTGGGGAAGAATGCGGAGCGCTGGCTGAGAGGCGAACAGGGCGGGCTCCCAGCAACCGTTTCCAAATATGGGTCCACCAAAGAAGAGATCTTCATGAATTATGAGGTCCTCAAAGAGAAGTATGGGGCAGAGGCGGATAACCTTCCCTTGGGGGCCGTGGGCATATTCAGCGCCGTGGACAAGCTCAAGGTAGGCCTTCAGCAGTTGATGGCCGGATCCCGAAACTGGGAAGTCCACTATATCAGTCGGAAGGATATCTTCTCGTTGACCGAAGAGTGCGCCAAGGTGACGGGGATCCCATACGTCATGGATGCATACAGGGAGGAGGCCCTCGCTGTCATCGACAGCTGATATCACCCCAAAACAAGCAAACAAAAAAAGGGCGGTTTACAACCGCCCTTTTTTTGTTTTTTCAGCAAAACTCCAGGCTGCAGCCGCTCACGAACCCTCGCTATGATTGACAACCATCATGAATCATCGTATGTTGCGCCCGGACGGCCGGATATCTTCGCCGGCCATCTGTCCTGAAGCGGAAAGCTTGCACCGATGTCTCATGAACTGAAAGGGCCTGAACAGTCTATGGAATTTTACGCCCGTTTCAAGATCTATCACGAACTCATGTCCAAGAAGATCCGGGAGATCCTCCTGGTTTCCAGTCCCTACGATGCCTTCATCATGGAGGAAGACGGCAGCCTTGCGTCCCGGATCATCAATGAGTACAGCGGGTTGAACCTCAGCCACCCGCCAAGGGTCACTCGGACGTCCTCGGCCTTTGATGCCCTGGCCCTTCTCAACATGAGAAAATTCGACATGGTGGTCACCACGCCCCATCTGGAGGAGATGGATGCCTTTACCCTGGGTTTGAAGGCGAAAAAGACCCACCCCGGCCTCCCTGTCATCCTGCTGGCCCACAGTCCCAGGGGGATCTATCCCCTCCCTGAAAACAAAAACTGCGAGGGGATCGACAAGATCTTCATCTGGTCCGGAAACTCCGATCTCCTCCTGGCCCTGGTCAAAAATGCTGAAGACCACCTGAACGTGGACGCCGACACGGAGCGGGCCATGGTCCGGGTCCTGATCCTGGTGGAGGATTCCCCGGTATATTACTCGTCCTTCCTGCCGCTCATCTACAAGGAAATCGTCCGCCAGACCCAGGCCGTACTCAAGGTGGGGCTTAACGAAGAACACCGGCTCCTGACCATGCGGGCCCGGCCCAAGATATTGCTGGCCACCAATTATGAGGAGGCCCTGGCCCTTTACCAGAAATTTAGGTCCTTTCTCTTCGGCGTGATTTCCGACGCCCGGATGCCCAAAAACCATCAGATGGAAGACAATACGGGATTTCTCTTTCTTTCCCAGATCCGGAAGGAGGTTCCTGACGTCCCGCTCCTCCTGCTGAGTTCAGAATCGAGCAACAGGGGAAAGGCGGACCAGATTCCGGCCGATTTTTTAGACAAGAATTCACCCCAACTCCTCTCCGAGATACACGACTTCTTCCTGTCCCGACTCGGGTTCGGGGATTTCATCTTCCGTATGCCTGACGGCAAAGAGGTGGACCGGGCCTCCAATCTCAACACGCTGGAAACCAAGCTGGCCCGGATACCGGACGCCTCGCTCCGCTATCATGCCGAACGGAACCACTTTTCCAACTGGATCATGGCCCGTTCCGAAATCGCCCTCGCCTCCAAATTCCGCGAGGTCCATGCCAGTGATTTTGCCAGCGTCTCTGAAATGCGGGAGTATATTATCTCCAATATTCGGGCCTTGCGGAAATTGCGCCAGAAAGGGGTTGTAGCCCGGTTCAGGGCGGAACATTTTGACCCTCTCATTACCGATTTTCTCAAGATCGGCCAGGGTTCCCTGGGCGGCAAGGCCAGGAGTCTGGCCTTCATGTCCACGGTCCTCGAGCAGAACCAGGAGCTTCACGAAAAGTATTCCGGAATCAAGATTCGGATCCCCAAGACCTTGGTTATCTGCACGGACGGATTTGAGTCGTTCGTAGCGCAGAACCACCTAGAATACTTTGCCAAGGAAGGGTTCACCGATAAAGAGGTCGGCAGGGCATTCCTTGATGCGGATATGCCCAAATGGCTGGAGAAGGACCTGGAGGCATTTGTGGACCAGGTCATGATACCTCTCTCGGTCCGATCTTCAAGCCTGCTGGAAGACGCCCAGTTTCAGCCCTATGCCGGGCTGTATCAAACCTATATGATTCCCAACAATCATCCCAATCCCTCGGTCCGCCTGAAGCATCTCATGACCGCCGTGAAGCTGGTCTACGCATCGACCTATTATGAAAGTCCCAAGGCCTTTGCGAGAAGCACGTCAAACCAACCCCAGGCAGAGTCCATGGCCGTTATCATTCAGCAGCTTTCCGGAAAGGAATATGGGGACTATTTCTACCCGGCCATTTCGGGCGTGGCCCAGTCCCATAATTTCTACCCCGTATCCCGCATGAAGCCTGAGGAAGGGATTGCCCATATTGCACTGGGCATGGGCAAGACCGTTGTGGAAGGAGAAAAGACACTGCGCTTCTCCCCCAGATATCCGGAGATCATGCCCCAGTTCTCCACGGTGAAAGACATCCTCGGCAACGCCCAGAGGTTTTTCTATGCCTTGAGGATCAGAAATTATCCCGAGGGCCCGGAGCTGTGGCGCGATTCCAACCTGGAGAAGCGGGACCTGGACGATGCGGAAAACGAGTTCCCGGTCAGGGCACTGGCCAGCACCTATGTGCCTGAGGAAGACCGCATCAGAGATACGGGGTATATGCCGGGGCCGAAGGTCCTGACCTTTGCCCAGGTTTTGAGACACCATATCTTTCCCCTGCCGGACCTCCTGTCCGATCTCCTCACATTGGGGAGAAAGGGTATGGGATGCCCCGTAGAGATCGAGTTCTCGGTGGATCTCACCCAGGATAAAGATCGTAAGGGCGAATTCTTTTTCCTGCAGATGAGGCCGATGGTCGCCGACGAAGAACGGTTCAATGTGGAAATTTCCCCCGAAGAGCTGAGCAAGGCCTTCTGCCGGTCCACAACAGCCCTGGGAAACGGTAAGAACGAGGAGATCAAAGACATTGTCTATGTCAAACCCGATGCCTTCGATGCCGGCGCAACAGTGCGGATTGCAGAGGAGATCGGTCAGATAAATGCTGCGTTGCTAAAGGAAAATCGGAAGTATCTACTGATCGGTCCCGGTCGATGGGGATCCGCGGACAGATGGCTGGGCATTCCGGTCCAGTGGCGGCATATCTCGGGCGTGGGCGCCATTATCGAACTCAGGAATAAGCAATTGAAGGCCGACCCTTCTCAGGGATCTCATTTTTTTCAGAACATCACGTCCCTGGGCATTGATTACATCACGGTAACAGAGGACGCGGGATCAGAAGACTATTTTGACTGGAGCTGGGTTCGTTCAATTCCCACGGTTCAGGAAACGACCTTTTTGAGACACGTGGCAATGGAAAAACCGCTGATCATCAAAATTGACGGCAGGAGATCTCAGTGCGTGATTATTGGCGATGGGAGATGAAACAGGAATTTTGTGCAGACGTTTTTTGAGATCATGGCTCCATCAATAAAAACAGGAGGTTATTCATGGAAGACATTTTGAAATCGGTTATGGCAAGAGATCCTCACGAAAAGGAATTTCACCAGGCTGTGAAGGAGGTCATGGAGACCATCCAGCCCGTGCTGGAGCGAAACCCCGAGTACCGGCAGGCGGCTATATTGGAGAGGATCATGGAGCCCGAGAGGGTGATCATGTTCCGGGTCCCATGGATGGATGACGAGGGACAGGTGCATGTCAATCGCGGTTTCCGGATACAGATGAACAGCGCCATCGGCCCCTACAAGGGCGGGATTCGCTTCCACCCTTCCGTAAACCTGAGCATCCTCAAATTCCTGGCATTCGAGCAGGTCTTTAAGAACGCCCTGACCACCCTCTCCATGGGGGGTGGAAAAGGCGGCTCCGACTTTGATCCCAAAGGGAAATCCGAAAATGAAGTCATGCGGTTCTGCCAGAGTTTCATGACCGAACTGAGCCGACATGTAGGCCCTGACACGGATGTTCCTGCCGGAGATATCGGGGTGGGGGCGAGAGAGATCGGGTATATGTTCGGCATGTACAAGAGACTGCGGAATGAATTCACGGGTGTTCTGACCGGCAAGAGCCTCGGCTGGGGGGGGAGCCTGATTCGGCCGGAGGCCACCGGGTATGGCTGTGTCTATTTTGCGTCAGAGATGTTAACCACTCGAAATGAAAGTCTGAATGGGAAAATCTGCCTGGTCTCAGGAGCGGGTAACGTGGCACAGTACACCGTGGAAAAGATCATCGAATTAGGCGGCAAGGTAGTAACCATTTCCGATTCGTCCGGGTACATCTACGACGAAGCGGGTATTGACAGGGACAAGCTGGACTTTGTTATGAGGCTCAAGAACATCCGCCGCGGCAGGATCATGGAGTATGTCGATAAGTACTCTGAAGCGGTCTATACGGAAGTGGACACGACCCTTGACTACAATCCGCTCTGGAACCACAAGGCCGACTGCGCTTTCCCCAGCGCAACACAGAATGAAATCAACGGAAAGGACGCCCAGAACCTGGTCAACAACGGGGTCCAGTTGGTGGCTGAGGGCTCCAATATGCCCTCCACCCCCGAGGCGATCGACGTCTACTTAGATAACAAAATCCTCTACTCGCCGGGCAAGGCCTCCAATGCCGGCGGCGTGGCGGTTTCCGGCCTGGAAATGGCGCAGAACAGCATGCGGCTGAACTGGCCGCGAGAGGAGGTTGACAGCAGGCTCAGGATGATCATGAAGAACATCCACCAGAGCTGCATGGATGCGGCCGCGGAATATGGCCGGCCGGGCAACTATTTTGCAGGGGCCAACATTGCAGGGTTTGTCAAGGTGGTCAATGCCATGTTGGATCAGGGATTGGTATAGCGATCTGTTGGAGGCGTTCTTCCTGTGCTGAACCGGTGGGCCTTGGAAAAGGCCCATCGGTTTTTTTGTCAGGAGGCGAGATTCAACCCGTTCACGTGCCGGTTCATTTCGTGTAGTGGGTACCGGATTCCACCGGATCGGTCGAATTGATAATCTCCTTTGCCTTGTTCACCTCTTCCTCTGTCCCATGGACGATGACGAGGAACTTGTCCGCCTTGACCGCTGTCTCATACTTGATGACACTGTCCTTCGGTATTCCAACGCTGTAAAGCCCAGCCCCCAGGGCGCTGAGGCCCCCGACAATCACCGCATTTTCCAGTGCTCCGACAATCATGCCCCCGACAGGTCCCAGGGCCACGATATGCCCGATCCCCGGAATGAAAAAGAGAGCCGACCCGAATAGCAGCCCCCAGAGTCCGCCCCAGAAGGCCCCTAACTTTCCCCAGAACTTCATCCGGTCGCCTGCATTATAATAGCCCACCACATTCTCTTCAGCATGGTACTCCTTGCCCAAAATGGAGAGTTTCTTCATGTCGATCCCTGATTTCTGAAGCTCTTTGATAGCGGCTTCCGCCTCGGTGTGGGTATTGTAGACAGCTACCGCAGCATTCTCTTTTGCCATTTCCTTCCTCCTTAAAAAAGTATTGTTTAAAATTGGGGAACTCTTTAGCCTCTTGATAGAAGGCGGGGCAACATGACACGGCCATGGGGGTCTCCCCACTGGCGTTTTTCACATGCCTGAAGTGTTACAAAATTGGGTTATTTACCGATCACATGATTGGCGATTACCATTCTCTGGATCTCGGAGGTCCCTTCGTAGATGGTAAATACCCTGGCATCCCTGTAATACCTCTCCACCGGAAAATCCTGGATATAGCCGTATCCGCCGTGGATCTGAAGGGCCTTGTAGGCCACCTTGTTGGCCATCTCCGAGGCAAAGACCTTGGCCATGGAGGCGGCGGCGGAGAAATTCTCCCCCCGGTCCTTCATGGCAGCGGCATTGAATGTCAGCAGTCTTGCCGCCTCGATCTGGGTGGCCATATCCGCTATCATCCATCGGATGCCCTGAAACTGGGAGATGGCCTTGCCGAACTGGACGCGTTCTTTGGCATAGCTGACTGCGGCGTCCAGTGCGGCCTGGGCCAGGCCCACCGACTGGGAGGCGATGCCGATCCGCCCCCCGTCCAGAGAGGCCATGGCAATGCGAAACCCATCCCCTTCCTCTCCCACCAAGTTTTCCGCGGGGACCCGGCAGTCCTCGAAGATCAGCTCCGCCGTGTCCGAGGCCCGTAGTCCCATCTTCTTCTCTTCCTTACCGACGGAAAAACCGGGGGTCCCCTTTTCCACCACAAAGGCGCTGATCCCTCGATGCCGCTTATCTCTGTCTGTATAGGCCGTCACCACCGTGACATCCGAATTCTTGCCCGTAGTAATGAACATCTTGGCGCCGTTGATCACATAGCTGCCGCCGTCCCTGACCGCCCTCGACCTCTGGCTGGCCGGGTCCGACCCCGCGCCGGCCTCTGTCAGGGCAAAGGACCCGATCTTCTCTCCGGCAGCCAGGTCCTTCAGATAGTTTTCCTTGAGATAATCCGATCCAAAAAGATAGACGGGTCCGCAGGCAACCGAGTTATGCACCGACATCACCACTGCCGTGGAGGCGCAGGCATAGGCGATCTCCTGAAGGGCCAGGGAATAGCTGACCGTGTCCACGCCGGCCCCATTATACTCGGGTGGAACGTTCATGCCCATAAGACCCAACTCACCCATCTTCTTGAGATTTTCCGCCGGAAACTCACAGGTTTGGTCTCTCTCGGCAGCCGTGGGCAATATAGTATCCCGTGCAAAGTCCCTGACCATTGCCCGTATCATCCGCTGTTCTTCATTCAGTTGATAGGCCATCTCCTCCTCATATCCTCAGCTCGGAACTTCACACGGTGCTGCTTAAATCCACGATCGAAACACCAATTGGCGGTTACGGATTTAGGAATTTA